>CAJPOL010000018.1 GCA_905372265.1 uncultured Treponema sp.
CGCTTATGAATCCTCACGGCTTATTACCGCTTTTAGACAAAAATTGATTTCCGTGTGATGAGATTGTGTGTACTTGTTTTTTTTTAGAAAGCTCACTATAATAATTTATAAGATTTAAATCGGCTAAGTCTTATTGAGAACTCTACCGGTGAAATCGACATGCCTTATAAGGAAAGAATCAACAACCCCGACGGAGGCTCTTATGAAAAAACGGTGTGTGTTCTTTGCTGTGCTGCTTCTCTTTTTTATAGGGGATATTGCTGCGGCTGATCTCAATGTATCGAAAATTTCAAACGAAACTCTATTAAAGATTTTAGATAGCAAATATTCGGAACATGCGAGTATAGATGAAGACGGCGACATAAAAATTGAAGCAAATGGATTAAAAATTTTTATTGAAATCGATGAAGAAAGGAATTTTCTAAAGTTTTATTCGGGATGGAAGAAAAGCGACACCATTTCCGATAACAGGTTATTTAAGATCCTTAATGAATGGAATAAAACAACGATATTTACAACCGTCTTTAATGATGATGAAGTAATTCTTATTAACTATTTTCTTTGTATGGACGGGGGAATTGATTCAAAAAACTTTAACAGCACCCTCGGTTGGCTGTTTTCCATAGCCCATGCATTTGATGATTATCTGAATGAAGAGGACGCGCTTTAACCGTGGATAGAGAGCTTGTAGCTTCAGCATAGAATATCTATTTTAAGGGAGATTTCCTATGATTAAGAGAAAAGCTTTTATTTTTGTGTTGCTATTTGCAGCCGTTGCCGGTATATGCGCAACCGATGCCGGTAAGAAAGTGTATGTAACCGACACGGGAAAAAAGTACCATTGCAAGGATTGCAGAACGCTGAAGAAATCAAAGACGCTCACTGAACTTGCCGTTAAAGATGCAAAGGCAAAAGGGTATACGGCGTGTAAGGTCTGCAATCCGGGTGAATAACGCGTTAATGAGTCCTCTTGTGCGGGAGAATGACTGAGAAAAAGCTGACATCTTGTTTTTTTGCCGATTTGATGACGCTTTCCTTGGTGATCTTTCCTTGGGGACGAGGATGCGGAGGTGCATCGCCGATGAGAATCAGCCGTCTATCAATATCGCTGCCTGCCCGCCACGGCAGATCGAGTCCGCCTTGGATTCCTTCATATACCGCTTCGGGAATATCCCTTCCGCCTGAAACCTTAAACGTATTCAGCGTGGTGGAAAAGCTCTTTACGTCGGAAGTAAATTCACAAACAGTTTTAACCAAAAAGTCATCGTTATAGTCTTTGTACAGAACCAATGCAAGCCGGTACGAATCGTACTGAGCAAGCAGCCGTTCAAGCGAAGCGTTTATCGATTCTCTAATAGTATCAATATCATCTTTCATACTCTCAGTTGCATCAATAACAAAAACGATATCAATCATTTTATTTTTTCGCGGGCTTAAAATAACTTCGATAGCCGGAATAATAATATCGGTATTTTCGGCATATACAAGTTTGTTACCGCTGATTCTGGACAAATCGGAAAAAGCGGAGACGGCAAGGGAGCTGAAAGCGGCTTCCCCTGAATCTTCAAGTGATTTTTGCGTTAAACGGAGTACAAACGGATTCTCGCAAAAGCTGCCGCTATAGTCGGCATAGGGTTTTTCAAATGTTCTGATATTAAAAAAAGTTCCATCCAATACCTGTACTTCCCCATGCCGGCTCCATTCATAGCCGTAATAGATGATATACGGAACCCAAATATGAAAAGCCTCTCCTATCGGGGTATCTTTTTCGGGCGTAGAATCGATAAGGCTGTACAACTTTTTTGTACTGCTTTCCAACTCTTTTCCGTTCAGTAAGCGTTTTTCATCCCCATTGATGGCATTGTAGTCCGCTGTCCGGTAGGCAAAGTTATCCAATTTCTTTTTGGAATCCTTTGTTGTCTCCGTTATCAAGACAGATGCAATATCCGGTTTTTTCCGAATATAAAAATGATACCCTTCGCCTTTCGGATCTTGGATGACGGAAATATCACTTTGCTCAAGTTCCAAATCAGCCCCGAACACGGGACATAACAGGCCTGCTATTGCAATAAGTCTGAAAATACCTTTCTTTATCATACTCTTAATTATCGAACAAAGAAGCAATAAGGCTTAGGAAAATCCCATAAATATGGCAATACGCTCAAAGCCGCTTCTTAATTTCTGCAAGCAACAGGGTAAGCTCCGTTCCGGTACGCTCGCTTGCAATCTTAACCGTCGCTTTCGGCAACATAATGCGGGCGAGCGGTGTCTTGAGCATCTTGAACTTGGGATTAATTTCTTCCATGCGATCTTTGAGCTCAGGATAGTCTGCAAAAATATCCTTTAAGAACGTATCTGCGGTAATCTCTTCCGGTGTAAGTTTTTTCCGAATCGAGTGTGCATTGTTTTCTGCATTGGTTGCTTTCTTCTGCACAGAAACCGAGCCCTCTTGTCTGTATCCGCTGTTTTCTGGGTTTTCATTGTCTGAACCGGTTTGCTCTGTAACAATAGTTTTGCCGGTAATTTCTCCTGCCTTTTTCCATGTCAGCAGCGTTTGCGAATCGGTAAGGCTTCGGATATGTGTACAATCCTGCATCATCTCTAGGATGCCTCGGAATTGTCCCTGTTCGTCACGGACGGCACTGTACAAAATATAGATGAAAATATCGGGTTTGTTGATCCAGAATTCAGCGGAATCTTGCTCTCCTGTTCTGAATTTTTCGATAATTTCTTCTACGATATGAACACTGGCGCGGGGATGACAGTTTTTAACATCCCGTCCGATAACGTTTTTACTGCGCGGAAATACCCGATGATCGGTGTCGGAATAAAAACGCACTATTTCATTTTCATCCACGTATGAAAGATCAACCGGCAAATGCTTATAAATAAGATTAATCTGTTCAAGAGTCAGTTTGCCGGTCGCTACATCGAAAACAGTCCCTCCGCTCACCGGCGCGCCGTGCTTATGCAGCAGCTCGGTTAAATCTTCCATTAAAGAGCGGGATGTTTTGTCTTCATTGACAGCGCCGGTTTTGTTGCCGGTTTTTATTCCGCTGCCGTGATCCGGTGCTCCTTTTTGCGTTTCTATCCACGCAAATCCGATTTCCCGATCGCCTGATTTCATATCCTCAAATTCCGTTTGCGTAATCATCGCAAGTGATGTCGGATACAGTACCGCTTCCTCCTTTTGCAGTAAATCGCGTACATCATCTATAATTGTCTGCTGCATTTCAATAAATCGGTCGTCGGCATCCTCATCAAGCAGTTTCCGTGCATTGCGTATCTCATCGCGGATAAAGTTATCGAGCGTCCACATCGTCGTTGTCGGGCGGTCAAAGCCTTTCTTTTCCAATAGTGAATACAGCTGGTTTTGCTTGCGCGACAGATGGATTTTAAACTGATCCAACCGGTCGTACAGTTCAAGCCATTGGTTCTTAATCAGCGGATATTGCACTAAATCTTCAATTTCCAAAAGGATTTTTTTCAGTGCATCGTTTTCACGGTAATAGCACATAATCGGATGTTCGTCGGGTAACTGCGGACGGCTTGTATCCATCACTTCGTCAAACAGCTCCAGCATTTTCTGGATATCCTCTTTTTGGCATTCATTTTCATCAAATTCTTTCAGCTCTTGCTCCGCCAAAGCAATCTCATACGGCTTCAGCGTACCGACTTTCTCTTTTAAAATCTGCCGGGCTTTTTGTAAATCGATTTTGCCTGCATTATAGTCATTCTTGAGCTTCAGAATTACCTGCAATTTTTCTTCGTCTACCGAATCTAAATAACGTTTCATCTCCATAAGAAAAGACCTCCTTGCTATTTACTATGGCTGTTGGGTGCCGCTCTAAACCGACTTCGTTTTTGTAGGCGCCTTTGTCCATATTTTATCACGATAAGCCCTGTTTGACCAGAAACATACCTTGAGCTGTTCATCTTTCCTGTTAATACCGGACGCCGCTAAAATTCGATTACCCTGCCTTTAACAGAGAGTACTTCAATGCAGAAAATTGACATTTTCAACGATTTTTTTATACTGACCTCAAGATGGAACCGATTATTCTTGCATCACAATCGCCTCAGCGTCAAACTATTTTACGGCAGCTGAACATCCCATTTATCAGTATTCCGGCCGAAACCGACGAGGCAATTATAGAAGGGCTTTCACCTGAAGAAAATGTCGAGCAGATCGCTATTAAAAAAGCCGAAGCTGTTTTACGCTCTCCTCTAAAAACCGATAGTCAATGGATTATTGCAGCAGACACGCTCATTTTTCTCAAAGAAAAGCCGTTTGGGAAACCGTCGGATGCGGAACAGGCGCGATCCATGCTGCGTTCTTATTCAAATACGTCACATAAAGTTATTACATCGATATGCTGCTGTAATACAAGATCGCAGCGTATGTCTACCCGTACCGGCGTTTCGATGGTGCATTTTAAAAAGCTCACCGATGAGGAAATCGAGTGGTATCTCAGGTGCGGAGAGTGGCAGGGCGCTGCGGGGGCATACCGCATTCAAGGTATGGCTGCTTGTTTTATCTCAAAGATTGAGGGCTCTTACAGCGGTATCGTAGGCTTGCCAATGTACGAGTTATATGCTATTTTGACCGAACACGGCTATCATTTTAATTAAACGGAAAGACCGTGCAAATATCCTAAAATGCTTATGCGTTTTAGAGAAAGAGAGAAGGATGAGCTCACGGGAGCTCGTGAAGGAGTGCACATGGCAGTAGTAACCATGAAGAATCTGCTTGAATCCGGCGTACATTTCGGACATCAAGTCAAGCGGTGGGATCCGCGCATGAAAAAGTATATCTTTGCGGAACGGAATGGTATTCACATTATCGATTTACAGAAAACCATCACCGCAATTCGCGAAGCCTATGAAGCGGTCCGTAAGACCACCGCAGCAGGTAAATCGATTTTATTTGTCGGAACAAAAAAACAAGCGCAGCAAACTATTACGAAAGAAGCGGAACGGTGCGGTATGTTTTATGTCAACAACCGCTGGCTTGGAGGAATGCTGACGAACTTTTCAACCATTAAGAAAAGCCTTGCCCGCCTTAAGCGAATTGAAAAAATGGAAAACGACGGTACCTTTGATAGCCTGACAAAAAAAGAAGTCGCTGTTTTACAAAAAGAAAAAGCAAAACTTGAAAAAAACCTCGGCGGCATCAAAGAAATGAAAGATTTGCCGGGTATTATTTTTATCATTGATACGCGCAAAGAAACAATCGCTATCAGCGAAGCGCGCCGTATGGGGATTCCGATTGTTGCGGTTGTCGATACTAACTGTAACCCCGAAGGTATAGATTATCCCATCCCCGGCAATGATGATGCAATCCGGTCGATTTCGCTCTTTACTCAGATTATTGCAAATGCCGTTATCGAAGCGGATAACGAAAGCGGCTTAAAGATTATCGAAAACTTGCAAGACGGCGATGAGAATTTCAGCGATTCGAGTATCGATCCGTATCAAGACCGTGAGGAGGAAGAGATCACCGACTATTCAAATTATACTCCCTCCGATAAACCTGTTGAAGAGGAAGAAATCGATGAAGGCAGTTCATTGATCGACGAAGATGAGCTGTACGGGGATAATTAAGGAGACGTGACTATGGATATAAAAGCATCTGATGTAAAAGCATTGCGCGATAAAACAGGCGCAGGTATGATGGAATGTAAAAAAGCCTTGCAGGAGTGTAACGGCAATGCGAAAGAAGCTGAAAAGTTCCTAAAAGAGAAAGGACTTGCTGCCGTTGAAAAGCGGGCAAACCGCGCGACAAGCGAGGGTATCATTGTCATAAAAACCCGTGATTCCAAGGCGGTAATGGCGGAGCTGACCTGCGAAACGGACTTTGTTGCAAAGAATGAAGATTTTATTGCAGTCGGCGATAAAATTGCGGAAACGGCGCTGGAAAAAGGTTATACCGATATTCAAGATGAGCTGAGCAAGATGATGCTTGATCTTGCAACGCGCGTACGTGAGAACATGAATCTTAGGCGGTTGACGGCAGTAAGTGCCGGTAGCGATGAATATATTGCGCATTATATCCACTCCGATAAGAAAACCGGCGTTATTACGGTGCTGAAATCGGATAAACCGGACGTGTTTACCGGCAAGGTATTTAAGGACTTTGCCTATGACTGCTGTCTGCATGCCGCCGCATTTACGCCGCGCTATGTAAAAAAGGATGAGGTAGAACAGTCGTTTATTGACGAGCAGCTTGAAATCTTCAGAGGGCAGGTCGCCGATCTTGATAAGCCGGCCAATGTAAAGGAAGGTATTGTTAAAGGTAAGCTCAATAAGTATCTGTCGGAAATCTGCTTTTTAGAGCAGCCGTTTGTTAAGGACGATAAAATGTCCGTTCAGGCCAAGATGCAGGAAATCGGAAAGCAGCTTGGTGCAACAATCAGTCTTTCCAAGTTGGTACTCTACCAGCTCGGTCAATAGGGTATGTGAGCGTATCTTTTCCTATCCGGGGCTTTGTTTAAAGCCGGAAAGGATACGCCGCCCCCATCGGCCTCGCTTCGGCGTTGTTTTTTAGTCTTGATCCTATTGAGAGGAATAAAATGAGTGATATTCATAGTAGTTATGAAGAAAAAATGAGGAAATCGATTGCCGCGTTGAAAGATGATTTTAACGGTTTACGGACAGGACGCGCATCAGCCTCTTTATTTGATAAAATACGGGTTGACTGCTACGGAGAATTGACTCCGCTTAATCAGGTCGCAGGCATTTCCATCCCCGAAGCCCGTTTGATCGTTATTCAGCCGTGGGATAAATCTCTTTTAAATGAAATTGAAAAAGCGATATTAAAATCGGAACTTTCGCTCAATCCGGCAAATGACGGTAAAATTATCCGTATTGCTATTCCGCCGCTGACCGAAGACCGGCGCAAAGAGCTTGCGAAACAAGCAAAAAATCTTGCCGAGCAATGCAGAGTCGCTATCAGAAACATCCGCCGCGACGGTATTGAGGATGCAAAAAAACAGCAAAAAGAAGGGCTTTTAAGCGAAGATGCCTTAAAGAGCGCCGAAGAAAAGTTCCAGAAAGCAACCGACGCGCATATAGCCGATATCAATAAGATCCTTGCCGAAAAGGAAAAAGAAATTTTGGAAGGCTGATGACATTGCAGCATATTGCCGTTATCATGGACGGTAACGGACGGTGGGCTCAACAGCGGGGACTCGTCCGTACAAAAGGACATCAGGAAGGTTTGGAAGCGGCAAAGCGGATTGTAAAAGCGGCATCCGATATGCATATTCCTTATATTACCCTCTACGTCTTTTCAACCGAAAACTGGAAAAGGGCTGCTGAGGAAGTAGGTTTTTTGATGTCATTGATTAAAAAACATCTGCGTGCGGAGCTTGCTTTTTACGCCGCTCATAATATAAAAGTGAGACATATCGGCAATCGGGAATCTTTACCGCACGACATTCAAACCGAAATAACGGAGATAATCGAAAAAACAAAAGGGTACGGCGGCACAACCGTGCAGCTTGCAATTAATTACGGCGGAAAGGATGAAATTGTCCGAGCAGTACAAAAACTTATGCCTGACCAGCTTGCCTCTTTGACCGAAGCGCAGATTGACGGATTGCTGGATACGGCAGGCGTTCCGCCGGTGGATCTTGTCATACGCACCGGCGGAGAAAAACGGCTCAGCAATTTTTTACTGTGGCAGGCCGCCTATGCCGAACTCTATGTTACCGATACGCTATGGCCCGATTTTACGCCTGAGCAGTTTATGCAGGCGGTGGATTCATATCATGGAAGAACAAGACGCTTTGGAGGAATTGTATGAAAAAAATTCTTGAACGGCTTATTATTTTTTTTGTCGGGTTACCTCTTACTGTCAGTTCGGTCTATTTTTTACCGCATTATCATTTTTTAGTCTTGCACCTCATTATCTTCGGCTTTACGACTGTTGCCGTTATCGAAGTTCATGCAATCCTTGCAAAACGGATGGCTGTCTATCCTGTTTCCGTTGCGTTGGTAACCGGCTTAGTCATCCCGCTTATTGCATACGGAAATGCGCTTGCGTACTTTTCCCGTGTGAGCTGGCTATTCGGTATAGCATGCGCGCTGTACGGCGTATTCTGTATTGAAATCATCTATTCATTTTCAAAACCGTTTGAAAAGAGCATTGAACGCATGGCGTCCGGTGTTTTTATTATTTTTTATCCGGGTTTTTTCGCTTCTTTTGTCTCAAGCATGACGCGGTGGGAGGAAGCTTCTCATATTATTTCCGTTTTTTTCTTGATGATATTTACCTGCGACTCGCTTGCATGGCTTTGCGGCATACTGTTCGGGAAAAATAACCGCGGCTATGTTCCTGCAAGCCCGAATAAAAGCATCGCAGGTTTTATCGGCGGGGTGTTCGCCCCCATTGCCGTCGGCGCTCTGGCGTATTTGGTATTTCCCTCGTCATTTGGGAAGAGCTTTAGCGGTTCGCTGCTGACCGGACTTTGTACCGCGCTTGCCGCTATTGCAGGAGACCTCGTTGAGTCTATTTTAAAGCGGTCGGCACAGGTTAAGGATTCGGGGGCGGTTATTCTCGGACGCGGAGGCGTTATGGACACGATCGATTCCATTATCATGGGGGCGCCGATGTTTTATCTGTGTTACCGGCTCTGTATCGGCGTATAGGAACAGGCTTTTATGAAAAAACGCGTTATCGTCCTCGGTGCAAGCGGTACAATCGGAAAAAATACCATTGATATTATACGGAATTTTCCCGATTTGTTTTCGCTTGCCGGAGTAACCGTTCATTCAAACCGGGGAATGCTTGAGCGTCTGACTGCTGAATTTGCATTAACGCATAGTGCGATAACCGGTTGCGGGAATGACAGCTCATATACAAAAGAACAGCGGGATATTGACTACTTTCTCCGTACAACACCCGCCGATATTGTTGTCAACGGTATTGCAGGAGCTGCGGGGCTCCGCGCATCCTTGCTGGCGGTCAGAACCCATCCCGTACTTGCGCTTGCGAATAAAGAAAGTATTGTGATGGCGGGGGCGCTGTTGCAAAAAGAGGCGGAAAAACACGGCGCAGCTGTTATTCCGGTGGATTCCGAGCACTCCGCTCTTTTCAGCCTTATAAAAGCTCACGGACGGGAAACTATTCAAAAATTGATTTTAACCGCTTCAGGCGGCCCGTTTAGGACATGGACGCCCGAACAGCTGCGTACGGTTACCCGCGAAGATGCGCTGCGTCACCCGACATGGAAAATGGGAGCAAAAATCACCGTTGATTCCGCCTCGCTTGCCAATAAAGCGTTAGAGGTCATTGAGGCGGCGCAGCTTTTCGATATGCCGGTTGACCGTATCGAAGTTGCCGTGCATCCGTCCAGTATTGTGCATTCGCTGGTACAGCTTAATAGCGGCGCCGTGTATGCCCAGCTGTCTCCGCCGGATATGCGCAATCCAATTTTTTCCGCATTAACCTATCCGCAGGATCCTCCTGCCTATCTTACGCCGCTTGATTTCAGTAAGCCGTTTGAGCTCCGGTTTGAACCGCCTCGGATGCAAGATTTTCCGCTGCTCGGGCTGGGATTTATTGCTGCGCGCAAGGGCGCCGGATATCCGATTGCGTTTAATGCGGCGAATGAAGAAGCGGTTGCCGCTTTTTTAGAAGGAAATATGCGCTTTACGCAGCTTGCAGAGGTAACCGGCGCCGTGCTTGAGCGGAATTGGAATAGTGTTCCTACGGATTTCGAGGCCGTGATGAGTGCCGATGCCGATGCACGCCGGTATGCGCAGGAGTGTATTAAGGATTATGTAACATGATACGATTTTTAATCGGTTTGCTTGTACTGGGTATTGTTGTGGTGATCCATGAGTTTGGACACTTTATTGCTGCTAAGCTGTGCGGGGTTACGGTGGAAAGTTTCTCCGTCGGCTGGGGGCCGGTGTTATTGCGGAAAAAAAAGGGAACAACCGAATACCGCTTATCCGCCATTCCGCTCGGCGGTTATTGCGGCATGAAAGGGGAACAGGCTTTTAAGGAAGCGTTCGATAAAAAATTGCAGGCGGTGCCGAAAGAGGAGGGGAGTTTATTTTCGGTACATCCGGTAAAACGGATGATCATAGCTTTTGCAGGCCCTTTTGCCAATCTTTTACTCGCCGGTGTTTCTCTTGCAGTAGTCAGTGCGCTCGGCCAAAACTATTATACAACCGATAACCGCATTGCGCCTGTGTACTGTTTTGAACCAAACGATGCTTCGCCTGCGAAAGCGGCTGATTTACAAGTCGGCGACAGGATACTTCAAATCAATAATGAAAACACAGCTTATTTTTCGGATATTCAAAAAATGATTGCCGTGCATCCCGACGAAGACCTTTCGCTGATCATTGAACGGGATGGAACCCGTTTGTCAAAAACGATTCGTCCGGCGCTCAATAAGCAGAACGGCGCGGGACAGATTGGTATTTACCGCTATTTACCGCTTGAGGCGGCTTCAATTAAAAAAGATTCGGCGGCGGAACGCGCCGGTATTTTGCCGGGCGATTGTATTACCGCCATTGACGGAACACCGGTTACCCATCAGATTGCGCTTACATATTTTTTCCGGGACTACAAAGAGAACACGACGCTTCTCCGGCTTTCCCGCGCCGGAGAACAGCTGGAGCTGCCTATCAGCATTGTGAAAACGGCTGACGGCAGTATTGATATGGGAATTGAATGGAAGCTCATTTCCGTTACTGAAGAAGGAAGCGGCTTTTTCCAGAGCATCCGCAACGGGGTGATCCGGACAGGAGAACTGCTGCAGCTTACCGTAAAAAGCATCGGACTGCTCTTTAAAGGCGTAAATATGACGGAAGCGGTTGCAGGCCCGATACGGATCAGCTCTCTGATTGGGGCTGTCGCACAAGAAAGTTTCAGCAGCACTATTAAAGCGGGGATTGCCAACGTCGCGGATATTGTTGCCGTTATCTGCGTTTCGCTCTTTTTGATGAATCTGCTGCCGGTGCCTATTTTGGACGGCGGTCTTATTCTGTTTGCATTTATCGAAATGATTGCCCGCAGAGAAATTCCTCCGCGTGTGTTATACTATGTGCAGTTCATCGGCATAGCTTTTATTGCCGTTCTTTTTTTCTTTGCGCTTTGGGCCGATGTGTTATTTATTTTTAAATAGGAAGCCGAGATGATGAAAAAATTAAAACTGCTGCTCGTTGCGCTGCTGTTCCTCTGGCTGACGGGGTATGCCGCCGCTCAAACCGATGAGACCGCTGAATATACGGATGGAACGTACAGTGAAAGCGGCATGACCGCGGTGACTATCGAAAGAGAGCAGGGGAGGGCGGATTCCGGCCGTATCGATGATGCCGAATCAGACTCAGACGAGGATGAGCTTTTAGGATGCAGCGCTGCGTTCCCAATTCCGCCGCTGTTTTGAAGGCGGTGTTACGGCAATCGCCGATTCAGCTGCTACCGGTTCTTTTTTTGCGGCGGGTAACGACGGCTTTATCAGCCGGTATACTTACGGCGATTTAGCTCCTGAGACATGGCAAGTCTCCGATTTGCCGGTTAAACTGCTTGCGGCGCATCCGAAAAAAGCGCATATCGCTGTGTACGAAACCGACGGGTTTAGTATTCATAAGATTTCGCTGTGGGATTGGCAGCGAAAAAAGCAGGTTTATGTAAAGCGCTTTACCGATTCGGTACTGTCGCTGTCGTGGTCGGCGCAGGGCACCTACCTTTTTATCGGTACGGCGTCGGCTGCGGGAATTACCGTCCTCGATTCCAAAGGCGGAATAAAGAATGTCTATCCCCGTCCGCCCGGCATTGTACTGCTGGCCGCAACCGGCCCGACCGAAAAAAGTATTGTAACCTATGGAGAAGCGGGGCGGCTTGTCTATGCCGATATTCGCAAAAAATCTATCCTTACTCAGTATGAAACGGAAGACCGCCTTGAGAATCCTGAGCTTATTAAAAATTATACGCACATTATCGGTTACAAAAACGGCGCCGTGATGGTTATCAAAGCCGTTTCGGGCGAAGTGGCGCAAACGTATCCTGCCCGTTCGGCTCTTTTTGCCGGAACGATGAGCGATACCGAACCCGTATGGATTGAAAAAGGCGAAAATGCCCGGCAGTGGCGCCTGTGCCATGGGAGTCAAAAATCCCCTGTCTTTACTGTTCCTAAAAATGCCCGCATAACCGCTGCCCGGCATACGGACGACTCCATCATTATCGGAACCGATGACGGCAGCCTCTACCGTCTGCAGCAGGGAGCGGATTTGTCGGTCAGTCTGACGGAAGTCAATCCCGATACCGCAATTCCAATCCGCGATATATGCATAAACGGGGATGAAGTGTATGCGCTGACAGGCCAAGGTCTTTTTTTAACCCGCAGTCCGGAGGAGGCGTCTCAGTTACTTTACGGTACGGCAGCTGCTGATCGGTGCGCGGTATACGGTAACGGCTTTTTGCTGTGGTCGGACAGAAAAACCGCTCCTCTGTATTATGCGGAGGCAGGAAAAGAGCCCGTGATAATCTACCGGCCGAAAGAGGCTCTTGTCTCCGTATCAGTATATGAAGATACGATTGCGGTGGTGCATGCGTTCAGCGGGCTGAGCTTACTGGACGGACGCACCGGCAAAAGGCTGTTTTCATATCAGGCAGCAGGCTTACAGGAAGCGGTGCAAATTGACGATCGTTTTGTTGTGATTGCAAAAAGCTCAGGAGACTCAATGCGTAAACCGCTTTTTCTTATCAACATTAAGACCGGCGAGACGATCCCGCTCAACCTTGACGGTGATTTTGCCTTTTCATTGCAGATGCACGGCATCATGAAATATCCGCTGTCGTGTCTTGCGCTTAAAACGGAACAACCGGCGCAGACGAGTGTAATTCTTATGGATATCGATACGCGGCAGCCGTCACAGAGCAGTTTTCATACGGCTTTTACCTATGATGATGAAGATTTGAAAGCGTTCGTGTATGATGATGACGAGGCTATCGTTACAAATTTGGGGAAAGGGCCGCTGATCTATTACGATAAAAACGGAAACCGGGTGCGGATGATGGCACGGGACTATGTGCTTCCGCGAAAAGCGGTTATGACGTCCGATTACATTGTGAGCTTGAATTACGACGGCTCTCTTTCATGGTTTCACAGGGAAACATTAAAGATCTTTCACCATCACCGGTTAGGAGATTAACCCTGTTCGGAAACTCCCGTTTCGGAACAGGTCTATTAAAAAGTTATTGGAGGAAATATGAATATACGTACAAAAATTATAGCCGGTTTCGGCGCGTCTTTATTGCTTGTATTGACGATTACGGTGATCGGTATAAGCAGAATTAATACGATTAACAAAAATCTGACTGAGATTAACGATGTGAATACGGTAAAACAGCGGTATGCCATTAACTTCCGCGGCAGTGTCCATGACCGGTCAATACGGATACGGGATTTTGTGCTGCTGACCGGCAGCGGAGAACAAGAAGCGGTGCTTATCGATATCCGCAATCTTGAGGATTTTTATACGCAGTCGGAAGAGGCTATCAATGCAATATTTGCTGCGAATATCAATAATACGCAAAAAGAAACGGAGCTGCTGGCGGATATTAAGAAGAGTAAGACGGAAACGATGCCGATGATTCAGCAGATTATTTCACTCGAAAAGAATAATACCCATGCGGAAGCGGAGCAGCTCCTTTTAATGCAGGCGCGTCCTGCGTTTCAGCTCTGGCTTGATAGGATTAATGCATTCATCGACTATAAGGAGCAGCAAAACAAGATGCTGACGGACAATACACGCTCTCTGGCGCAGCGTTTCCGGCTTCTGATGATTATTGTCTGTTCTGCAGCAGTTGTTATTGCGTGTATTATTCCTCTGTGGGTATTAAAATCGGTGATGCTGCTGAAAGAACTTGCGCTGAAGCTGACCGACATCAGTACGGGAGACGGGGATTTGACATCGCGTCTTACGGTAAGAAGCCGTGATGAAATAGGCAAGGTAGCTGCCAGTTTTAACGGCTTTGTCGATACACTGCACACGATTATGAAGACGGTACGCGAATCGGTGGAAGGGCTGTCTCATTCAAGCGAAGGGCTTGCGGAAAGCGTATCTGCTACACAGTCCGCCTTGCGCAATATCAATGCGGATGTAAATCGGGTAATCGGCGAAATGGATGTGCAGTCGCATGAAATATCGGACGTATCTGAAATAATGGAAAGGATCGGTACGAATATTTCGGCATTGACGGGCATTATCGGCCGTCAAACCGACAGTGTGAATCAAAGTTTTCAGGCAGTTGAGCAAATGCTTGCCAGTATTAAGTCGGTAACGGATGTGTTGGAAAATAACGCCGTACGTTTTACGAGGTTAACCGAATCTTCGGACGTCGGTTTCAAAAATATTTCTGAAATTCAGACTAAAATCATTGACATCTCCGCTAAGTCGGATAGAATGTCTGAAGCGAACGGTGTTATTCAAAGTATTGCATCGCAGACGAATCTATTGGCGATGAATGCGGCGATCGAAGCCGCTCATGCAGGCGAGGCGGGCAAGGGCTTTGCCGTTGTTGCCGATGAAATTAGAAAACTCGCCGAAGATTCGGGCGCTCAGTCAAAATTTATTTCCGATGCATTGAAAGAGCTGGTCTCGGCGGTCGCATCGGTTGTTGAAACGTCGGAAACGGCAGGCCGCTCTTTTGAGGATGTCAAACAAGCGATTGATAGCGTAACCGAAGATCAGAATGCTATCCGCAGCGCAATGGATAAGCAATATGATAAGAGTATACAGGTAAGCGAGGCGTTTAAGACCATCCGCAGCCTTACGGAAGACGTCCGTATCGGGGCGGCGGAAATGAACGAGGATAACAAGAATATCGTTAAAAAAACGGAAGCGCTTGTTGAAATTACCGCCGACATTAACGCTTCAATGAAAAGCATGAACCGCAATTCGGAGAATATCAAACATGCGGTTGAAACGGTTGCCGAACTTCAAAACGACACCGTAAATGGCGTGCGCACGGTAAGAACGGAGATTGGCCGGTTTATCTTATAAGATAGACGAAAGGGAGGGCTTATGGCTGAGAATAATAACATACTATTAACGGGGACGGAGCAGTGCAACGGCTCTGCTACCGAAAAAAATACCGTATTAAGCGGGCAAGAAGCGCTTGATTTGCTCTTTTCTAAACTGGAAACAATGCAAAAACAGCTGACTGCTCAAAAATGCGCGTGTCTTGAGGCGCAGCTTGCTGCATTAGAGGGCGAGCTGACTGCTTTTCTGGAAAACAGGCCATAAGCCTTACAGGGAGTTTTTAGTTATCTTTGCAAGGTCATGCAGTGAATCAAACGGATAGACCTCGCCGACGGTTGTTTCGATATAGTTATCGGCTGAGGAACCGAATATAACCGGCGCATCGGCGTGCATAAATTCGGAAATAACTTGGCGGCAAGCTCCGCAAGGACCGACCGGATAATCGGCATCGGGCGTTGCGATTGCAATAGCAGTAAAAGCCTTTTTCCTCATCGCAACGGCAGTGAAGATAGCCGTTCGTTCAGCGCAATTCGTTAAACCGTACGAGCGGTTCTCAACATTCACGCCGGTTACGGTACTGCCGTCCTCAAGGAGTAAAGCGGCTCCTACGCGGAAACGGGAATAGGGAGCATATGCTTTTTCGGCGGCGTCCAAGGCTTGTAAAAATAAATGATGGTACTTACTTGCATTTTCCATGCTTCTTATTATATCATAAGTATATATGAAATTTAAAGATTCCGGCAAATATTTTGTTGTTTTTCCGCTTATTTTTCTTGTTTTACACCTTTTTGCCGCCGCCGTACCGCTCGGCTCCGATGTATACTGTAAGCCTGTGTGGATCCGCACTTTTGTGCCGGATACGGCTTCGGAGGAACTGGCCGGCACGGCTGCTGTAGATACGTACATACCTCCCGATGCCGCCCGATTTAACGGAAAGAAGCCGAATATTTTTATGACCGATACCCATTTCGGCTATTTTACGGCGGAAGGGGATATTCTCTATGCCTCTCCGCTTCTGGACGGAGTATCGGCATCGAGACACGCATGGACGCACTATGCAAGCGATGCTGTCGAAACGCCGGTATACCGTCCTGACGGTACGCTCATTACGAATATTACGGAAGCGGGGTTCGGTTATATCGAAGAAGACCGGCTTTTCCTTTTTGAGCCGGGCGGCAGCGCTGTGAAGCGTTATACTGCGCAAGGAGAGCCGCTCTGGCGTTATCTTCATACGTCGCCTATTACGGCGTTTCAAAGCAGCAAAGCAGGAGCCGTCATCGGCTTTGCCGACGGAAAACTTGTCTGTTTGGATGAAGCAGGAAAAGTACGGTTTGAATTTTATCCCGGCGGCAGCGACTATCAGGTTATACTCGGCGCTGCCCTTTCCGATGACGGGCTTTATGCCGTCTGCGTATGCGGAATCAGGCAGCAGCGCGTACTGCTCATCCGTATCGATGAAAATAAACATAAAATTGTTTATCACCGCTATTTAAACGGCGATCTCCGCAGACAGGTTTTTGTTCAGTTTAATCATGAGGGAACAAATGCCGTCTTTGAATGTGCAGAAGGTATAGGGCTCATAGACTGCCGCCGCTTGGTATCGGGTATTATCCCCGAACAAGGCGTTGTTATTGCAAGCGGATTTCATCCATATCATAACATAACGGCGGTACTCGACAAACAGGATCAAAGCGCAGCCATTACGCTGATTGAAGGTCCGGTGCATTCTATCGGGAAAACACAATTTCCGGCGAAAACGGCCTTTTTATCTCAAGACCGCGATATGGTGTTCCTCGCTGCCGATACCCGTTTAGCCCGTATTGATATAAAAGGGATGACAAAATGAAGCGCTTTTTCTTTTTTGCTGTTATTAGTGCCTGCATTACTCAAGTGACGGCGTTGGAATGGCCTGCTGATTCGCCTGATTTTGTACGTCTTTTCGGCCAGCGTATTCATCAGCATACTATGGAGCAGGGGCTGGTATTTGCACAAAGCGATATTGTACGGGCGGCGGACAATGGTATGCTGCTGATCGAAATTGAGCGGAAGCAGCGTATCGGCGCGTTTCCCAGCGCTTTGGGCAATGCGTTGGTGTTTTTGCATGACGATGGATTACAGACGATTTATGGGAATTTAGAAAGCGCCGCTTTGTTTAGGGGAAAAACGGCTGCGGAAACCGGCAATATAATCGGTAAAACCGGTAATAGCGGATGGGGAGCGCCTTACGGCCTTTTGTTTCAAGTAGCCGATACGCAAAAAAAGGTCTACATCAATCCTCTTCTTTTATTGCCTTCAATAGATGATAAAACGGCTCCGCAAATACGGAATATCGTTTTGGTGAACGAACAAGATAATACTGAGTATACCGGTACGTTCAAAAATATACGGCAGGGCAGTTATGATCTTTATGCAGAGATTACCGATACTGTTACGGAGAGCCGTAACGTCAGTCCGTTCCGCATAACTGTTTTGGTAAACGGAACTAATCCGCGCATTATTCCCTTTGAAATTATTGTGCAAAAAGAAAATGCATTTTATTTGGGCGATACGGCGCTTACCGATACATTGTTATACCGGCGGAATAATGTGTTCTATCTGGGAAAAATCGTGTTTACCAGAGGAAAGACTGAAATCCTTATCACAGCGCGCGATATAACGGGAAACGAGAAATCGGAAGTGTTTACTGTGCAAGCGGATTAGCCTATAGAAAGAGCATAACGCGATAGAACAGAATGCATCTTCCCGCTTGATATTTCAGCGGTGTTTTAGGCTGACATTAAATAAAGCGGCAACTCGTTTAAAGCGTACGGTATCCGGTTGGGATGTTTCGATGAATCGGTTTTGATAAAAAACAGTTTCCGAAATAATCGAAACATGCTTGGTTTCAAATTGCGCGAGTAAAAGTATATCAAGTATATCGTTGACCTTAAAATTAAAAAGCGGACCGAACGTAACTTTTATCCGGTCTTCTCCCCATTCCCGTTTATTCCTACCGGCGGGAACGGCAAAAAAAGTTTTTTCCGTTTCAACCCGCATGGCAATAAAATTAAGCGGGATGGGCATTTGATAGCCGAGAATGTAGCTTGCATTGTACCGCCAGCCGTTTCTGTTTTGACCGCTGTCGTGTTTCCAAACCCATGAGGTAAGATTATTTGTTCCGCTTATGCCCTTATAAACCGCATATTGATCTATTCTGCATACAAGATGTGTCCAATCACCGGGTACGACCGCTCCGAGATCAAACTGAAAAGCGCCGCCTACATATCCCGAATAAAAAGTTCTGGTCAAATTAATCGGCGTATACTTTGAGTTTCCTCTGTTATTCTTAGTATTGAGTGCAAGCCCCCGTATATTCAGTTTTCCTATATTCCACCCGGAACCGGCGCTCACTCCTGCGTACAGCTCTAAAAATGCGATAGGTGTCCATACAATATCGAACTTTCCTTCCATCGAAACAGGGCTTATATCTCCGCCGATTTTAAAAGTAACGTTATTATTTCTCGTGAGGGGGTGATTAAAATTCATAGCCGGCACTGCGATATGTTCGGTTATGCCTATAACGGCTTCTAACGGATAGGCAATCGCCGTGCTGATCTTGGTCGTATAGGTAACGGTTTTGTCTGTGTCTTCTGCAAAGACAGCAATGCCGAACACCATACACACAGCAGCAATAATCGATGGTTTTTTCATTGTTCCGCCTGTACCAATAACTTCCTACCAGTCTAATATTCGCCCGGTTCAATAGTTACAGCAAACATATCCTTACCGTTTTTATCCTGAAAAGCATAAAAGAGCGTGATGCGGTCTTCCCGTAGCTGATATAGCAGCTGATTTGTTTTTAAACGTTCGATCAGAGCGCTTTTGATGACCTTTGCTATCATATCCGATTGTTGTTTATTGATCTCCGTTTCCGCATATGCGTTTGTTATCAACTTATAGGTATAGATAAGAACCTTTTGTTCTTCTTGATACGAAACTTCGGTAAGAACGGTGTCGTCATCAACTTGAAGAGGACATTGCTGATTTAGCGCCCTTGCCAGTGCGTGATACATGGCTGCTTTACTATCGCCGGATTTCTCCGCAGCCGGCAACGGTTGTTCCTTTTGCTTTGCCGCTTCGTCCGTTGTTTTACAAGAGAAAAGCAACAGCGCATATAAGCAAAATATGCAGGCTATTGCGATTTTTGAAGATTTCATAGTTTACACTCCTATTCCATGTCAGAATACTTATTAGGAGTATATCATAGCCGTAATCTATTGAAAAGGCCGAAAAAACTGCCGATTTGTTCCCTAGACTTATTGGTTACAAAGAGGTATACTACGACCCTCTTTAAAATAACAATTTTGAAAAGGATACTTGGCAGAGTGAAAAATAAGCTTAAATTTTCAATTAAAAGCAAACTTATTGGTATATTCGGTCTTTTGATTTTGCTTGCAATTTCAATATTGGGAATAACCGCAATGAATATTGTAAAAAAAGCAATGATAGACAAAGTCAATATCCAACTTAAAGAAAAGGCGGAAGATACCGCCAAATTGATAAATGAACGTATTTTATCGTTTTTTACTACTCTTAATGCTGTTGCACGGTTGGAAGTATTACGAAAGGATATTCCCTATGAGCAAAAAGCGGCCGTTCTATCTCAGGAGCTGACTCTTAATGCAGAATTGGCTGCTTTCGGCATTTGCGATAAAACAGGAAATGCTTGGGTTACCGATGGAAAGCAGGTAAATGTTTCTAATCGGCAGTATTTTCAAGCGGCGCTTAGCGGGAAAGCCTTTATAACGGAGCCGTTATCTTCAAATATAACAAATGAGCTTTCAGTCTTTTTTTCCGTACCGGTTTATGATGATGAACGAAATATAATCGGCGTTTTATATGCGCGTGCGAATGCGGCAGGCCTTTCCGCAATGATTTCCGACATTGTTATCGGCGAAACCGGCGATTGTTACATTATAGGTCTTACCGGTAATACAATCGGCGATGCTGACATTGAAGTCGTAAGAGCACAGGAAAATAGTATTGAAAAGGCAAAAACAGATCCTTCTCTTGCCGGCATGGCTGCTTTTGAAAAAACGGCCCTGCAATCGGCACAACCGGATGTAGGGTATTTCGATTGGGAAGACGAGAAGCAAATAGCTGCGTTCGGAATCATTGCATATACCGGCTGGCGGGTTATTCTTTCCGCCCCCGTATCGGAATTTTTAGGAGTGATAGATACCCTGCGCACATCTCTGTACGGCATTACGGCGGCAATCTTACTTGTTGCGATTGCTGTTGTGTATCTTACCGCCCGTAAAATAGTACAGCCGATAAACGCAACGGTTGACGCTTTAAAAAACATAGCGCAGGGAGAAGGCGATTTAACGGTACGCTTAGCGGTATCCGGTAATGATGAAATAGCAGCTCTTTCACAGTATTTTAACCAAACGATAGAAAAAATTGCCGCCTCTGTTAAGATGGTTGGAAATAGTTCAAGCGTTATGCAGAATGTCGGCGAAGAACTTGCTTCCAGTATGACCGAAACGGCAAGTGCTGTGTACGAAATAAGCGCTAATATTGACGGAATAAAAAAGCAAATGCTTACCCACGCTTCAAGTGTCGTTGCCGTCGGTTCATCATTACAGGTAATGGCGAAAACAATCGAAAAAGTGGATAACCATGTAGCTGTGCAGATAAGTAATGCCGAAACTTCATCGCAGGCTGTTAATCAAATGATACTGAATATTCAAACGGTTGCCGCTACGGTAGAGAACAATTTAAAAACGCTTGAAGAATTGAATAATGCAACCGGACAAGGTAAGCAAACGATAACGGAAACAGTTGATTTAGCTAAAGCAGTCGCTGAAAGCTCGGAAGTATTGCTTGATACCAGTACGGTAATTCAAAATATTGCAGCGCAAACAAATTTACTGGCGATGAATGCTGCAATAGAAGCCGCTCACGCGGGAGAAACGGGAAAAGGATTTGCCGTAGTTGCCGGAGAAATACGGAAACTCGCCGAAGAATCCGGTGCACAAGGGAAGAATATTACAGCAATATTGAAAGGCCTAAAAGAAAAAATCGGACGGGTAAATGATGCCGCGTTATCGGTAGAACAGCGTTTTGATGCTATTTTTGCATTAGCAGGAAAAACACAAAACCAAGAACAGCATATTATGAATGCCATGCGGGAACAGAGCGATGGAAGCGCACAAATAGTACAAGCGATGCAGCGTATTGAAGATATGACACATGAGATGAAAAAAAGCTCGCATGAAATGCTCTCAAACAGTAATTTAGTTTCCGAAGAAATGAAACGGCTCGGTACAATGTCCGATGCTATTGCAAACGGTATGAACGAGATGGCTTCCGGTACATTGCAGATTAACAATGCTGTGCAAGAAGTCAACGAAATTACGCAAAAGAACAAGCGGAGTATTGAAAATTTGGCACAGGAAGTTGGGAAGTTCAAAGTATAAATCAACAACCCCGACGCAAGCGTCGGGGTATGTTGTTCTCATAAGGTGGTTGCAGTCGGCTTTAATACCCTTCGTTACGACGCAAGCGTCGGGGTATTAAACCCTCCGCACGAATAAACCGCCAAGCACGCAGAGACCGCAAAGATGTTTGTAAAGATTACCTGCTCAACTTTCCCCAATTCTCTCTGCGTCCTTAGCGGTTCCTTTGCGTTCTTGGCAGCCTCTGCTGTTCATCACATGACAGAGCATGTCTGATGCGCCTGCCCCTGATTAAAATATGCGGTCGGCTTGCACAGAAGCCCAAATATCCGTACACTTCCGGACAGTATGGAAAATATGCAAAGCGGTGCGCTGCAGCGGATTGCGGCGTTTAAAGCGCGGATGGCCGCATCGATCATCGGGCAGGAACAGCTCATTGAAGATATTTTGATTGCCTACATCGCAGGCGGGCATGTCTTACTTGAAGGGGCTCCCGGCCTTGCAAAGACGTTGACGGTACGGACATTTGCCGGTCTCTCGAATCTGCGTTTTAAGCGGATTCAGTTTACGCCGGACTTATTGCCTGCCGATTTAACCGGTACGCTGATTTTTGAACCTTCGGCGCACCGCTTTTCGGTACGGAAGGGGCCTCTGTTTGCGCACATCATCTTAGCCGATGAAATCAACCGTGCTCCGGCAAAGGTTCAGTCGGCATTGCTGGAAGCGATGGCTGAAGGACAGATTACAATCGGGGAAAACAGCTTTCCGCTCCCCGAACCGTTTTTTGTACTTGCAACACAGAACCCTATCGAGCAAGAGGGAACGTATCCGCTCCCTGAAGCCGAACTCGACCGCTTCTTGTTTAAACTATTGGTTCCCTATCCCAAACCTGCCGATGAAATTACCGTTATGCTGAAAAGCGAAGCGATAACTGCTTCAGCAAAACCGCAGGCGGAGTCTGAAACGGAGCCGATCCTTCCGATTGAGGTATTACGCGCACTGAGATCCGCCATACAGCACGTCCGCTGTACCGAAGAATTACATACGTACATTGTGTCACTGGTTTCGGCTACCCGCCCAATCGCTGAAAAACACGGCGACCTGCATCATGGCAGTTATTTGAGCTATATTACCGTCGGAGCTTCGCCCCGCGCCAGTATTGCCCTGTACCGGTGCTCAAAAATACGGGCTTTTCTCAATGGACGCGATTATGTTATCCCTGAGGATATAAAAGCAGCGGCGTATCCCGTGCTGCGTCACCGGCTCAAACTTTCGTATGAAGCGAGCGCGGAAAATATCGGCGCAGATGAAATTATTGCCAAGCTGCTTGAGCTCGTGCCGCAGCCATAGAAAAACCATTTTTGGAGGAATATATGAATAAAGAACTTGACGCAGTAGCGCTTTCAATACGGAGCCTTGCGATTGACGCCATTGAAAAAGCACATTCCGGCCATCCCGGCCTGCCGCTCGGAGCCGCGGAACTGGCCGCAGTGTTATACGCTCACATATTACGGCATAACCCTGAAAACCCTCAGTGGGTAGACCGCGACCGCTTCATTTTATCGGCTGGACACGGCTCCATGCTTTTGTATGCCGCGCTGCATCTTGCCGGCTATGCCGTTTCTATTGATGATATCCGGTCATTCCGGCAAATCGGTTCCTGCTGCGCAGGACATCCTGAGTACGGTATGACACCCGGTGTTGAGGCAACAACAGGCCCGCTTGGACAGGGCATATCCACTGCGGTCGGTATGGCAATCGCCGAATCGATGCTTGCAGCGCGGTTCAATACCGATGATTACCGGATTGTCGATCACTATACGTATGCGCTTGTCGGGGAAGGGTGCCTCATGGAAGGCGTTTCCTCCGAAGCTTCCAGCCTTGCCGGTACGCTCAAACTCGGAAAACTGATTGTTTACTATGATAAGAACCATATCACTATCGACGGTTCAACCGATATTGCATTTACCGAAGATGTTGCAAAGCGGTATGAGGCGTACGGCTGGCAGGTTTTGCACGGTTCGATGTATTCCTATAGCGATATAGAAAATCTTACGGCACAAGCAAAAAAAGATCCGCGTCCCTCATTGATTATGCTCGATTCGGTGATTGGAAAGGGCGCCCCTGCGGTTGAAGGAACCGCCGCAGCGCACGGCGCACCGCTCGGCTCTGAAAACCTTGCGCAGGCAAAACGGAACTTGGGCTTAAACCCTGCGGAACAGTTCTTTATCGCTCCCGAAGCCGTCAGTTATTTTGCCGAACGCCGAAAGGAATTTTCCCGTCTTGAAGAAGAATGGAAGACCCGTTTTACCGCATGGAGCGCCGCAGCGCCTGAAAAACGGAAAGAATGGGATCGGTGCTTTGTAAAGGGCGGTATTGATTCGGACCTATTGAACGGTATCGCCGAACCGGTGTTTGCCAAAGAAACACCGGTTGCAACGCGGGCAGCCTCCAAGACAGCGCTGAACACTTTCGCAAAAGCATTCCCCAATCTTGTCGGAGGTTCAGCCGACTTACAGGGGCCGAATGCAGTAGCCTTACAGAATACCGAAGCCTTTACCGCCGCAACGCCGCAGGGACGGTATATTCACTTCGGCATCAGGGAGTTTGCGATGGCGGCGGTTACCAATGGTATACAGCTGCACGGCGGTTTCCGCGCATTTTGCGCCACCTTTGCCGTGTTCTCCGACTACCTGCGTCCCGCGCTCCGGCTTGCCGCGCTGATGCGTATTCCTTCCATTTTTGTACTCACTCATGACTCCATCTTTGTCGGAGAAGACGGGCCGACTCATCAGCCGGTTGAAACGCTTGCAAGCCTCCGCGTAATTCCGAATGTGCTGGTGCTCCGCCCTGCCGATGCAGAGGAAACCGCTGTTGCATGGCGGATCGCGCTTGAGCAAAAAGATCGGCCGGTATGCCTATTGCTCAGCCGCCAAAACCTGCCGGTACTGGAAAAAGCCGAACCTCAGTGGAAAGCTCGTATGAAAGATGCCGGCAGCTATGTTGTAAAAGATACAGCCGGCGCTCCCGATGTAACGGTACTTGCAACCGGTTCTGAAGTCAGCCTTGCCTGCGAAGCTGCTAAGCTCGCCGCTCCGGTAGAGGTACGGGTTGTTTCCGTTCCGTCGAAAGAACTGCTGGAAGCGCAAAGTTATGCATTTAAGGAACAGCTGGTAGGCGGCAGCAATCCCCGCGTGATGATTGTAGAAGCGGGAGTTAAACAGGGCTGGGAAGGCTGGGTACGCTCTCCGCAAGACGATATTTTCTCAATAGAGCGTTTCGGTGAGTCAGGGCCTGCAAACAAGGTCGCAGAACATCTGGGCTTCACCGCTGCCGCTCTTGCCGAACGGATCAAAGCGGCCGTTCGGTAAACCTCGTGCGGGAATGGTTTTCCCTTACGGCAGAGCGACGTTGAGCAGTATGTCGAATTTTCCGATTTTGACATCCTCAATAGGATGAGTATAGGAAATACCGGCATCGGCAACGCCGCTTATTGTTACATACAGCTTTCCGTAGACCGATTGGTAAAAATCGAACGAGTATGAACCCCGTCTGCCGCTGAGCAGATTTGAGATCGCCTTGTAACCGGCCGTTATGGTAAGGCGGTTATAAAATATCGGAAGAAATTCGCTGCCTGTTTGGATATCATAGCTGAACAGCGTAATTTCTCCGTCTATACCTAATCCGGTGTGGTGTGTTCCTAAGCTGACCGGCCGCGCTTTTTTCAATGCCGCATATTCGGACATTCCCGGCAATGCGGCTCCCAGCCCGAGAAACAGGCTGCCGTTAAAAAATCGGTAGAGCCCCGTTTGCGGCGCATAGTAGGCATTCCAGCCGCTGTAACCGCTTAACTGGATACGGATCGGTACAACCGGCAGATAAAACGAGGAAGCAGCCTGCACAACGCATGCATTGCTTCCGGTTGGGATATGAACGCTGTGCTTTACGCCGCATTGCAAAGAGACTCCCGCCTGCTCTTTCACAAAAAAGAGACGGTTGATATGCGGCTTCGTTTTTATATAGGAATAGCCGACAGCATACTGCTCCGAAAATACCGGATCTCTAAGCGGATAGTCATAGAGCGTCCGTTTATCGCCTTTAAAAAAGCTGAATGCATCCGCTGCGATACTCCCTGTTACGGAGAAATACTGGTATCTATTCTTTGTTGGAATATTCATTGCAGCGCGGATTGTTGAGCCGATTCGCCTGAATGCAAAGTTGCGGTTTTCATCATATAATCGAACGGAAAAACTCACCGGACTTGAACGGATATCAAGATTGAAATCAAACTGATGGAAAAACGGCTGAAAATAGAAGACCGATGAGGTTTGAAACCGAAAAAGGTTTGTCGGATCATTACCATAAAGATTAACGGCAAGACCTGTCTGTTCCGGTTTTGAAGCATCGGCGGAAATCGCCGGATAGATAATAGGAAAGACGCGCCACAGCCATGATGCGTAATGATACCGTTTCGGATGTAAAAGACCGATATTCGGTTCTTTATTGTTTATATAGCCGGTCTCAGGCGTAAACGCTTGTACCGATGCCGCTATCTCCGTAAAAGCCTCTTCACTGACGGTATAAAGCGAATTATACCGCGCATGAACACCGGCGTATACTACCGTACGTGTGTCTGACTTTTCTTTACTCTGCTCAGGCAGGAGTACCGGAAAGAATACGCCTCCGGAAATGTTTTCTTCTAAGACTTTAAGCGTATGCGTCTTTACATCGTAGATGCCCGCGCGATACAGCATCCCTTTTTCCGCCCATGAAAAGGTGAGTACGGGACAGGCAGCGTCATTGTTTGTCTGTAAGTACCGTATAGCCGGAAGCGGTTTTTCAAATATGATTTTTTCCGTTTCACCGGTAACTATGTTGATAAGCAGAATATCGCGGTTAAGCCCGTTCGCTGCAATGCAGGCGATGCGGTCGTCTCCTGCAAAAACGGGATTATAGATTGCCGTGTAGCAGTTACCCGGTCCGGCCGTAAGGAGCGTACGCTGTTTTTCATACGAAACGGCATCAATTACGACAAGCTCCGAAG
>CAJPOL010000019.1 GCA_905372265.1 uncultured Treponema sp.
GTTGAGCATTTATTTTTGTGCAGCAACGCCGTAGACGGTATGCATATTTTCAAAAAATGAAGCGAGGAGGGAGAAAGATATGATGTTACGGTCATTTGAGATGGATGCACGGAGAGCGGGGTTTCAGCAGGGAATAACACAAGGTATGCGTCAGGGCGAAGCCCGCGGCTCCCGTCAAAAAGCCCTCGAAACGGCACGGCTGATGAAGCAGGCGAGCTGTGAAACTACTTTTATAGAAAAAATGACCGGTCTGAGCAAAGAAGAAATAGAAGCGATTCAGTAATTGGTATTTGATGCCGAAATGCAAGCTATTGCTGAATCCTTTGCGGTCTCTGCGCACTCTGCGGTTATTAAAAATAAAACCGCAAAGGGTGCTAAGGACGCAGAGGGAATAATTTGTAATGATTGTGTAATAAAAAATAGCCAAAAGCCTTTTTGTGTCATATATACCGCATAGAGAGGCTAAACAATGCACAAAGACTTTTATTCATTAACCATTACCGACGATTTTATCTTCTGCCATACAATGCAGGATAAAACTATCTGTGATAAATACTATAAGACTGCGGGAAAGAATGTTTCTTTAATAGAACTCATCATTTCTTTCATGCTGAGTTCTCCGGACAACCGCACTAACCTCTTGTATGAGTACGGCAGGCAGGTTATACTTTGACCATGTCTGATAAACGCTATGCAAAGCCGATTCTTCATTGTTTGTCAAGTATTGAACCGATCGCCATACACGGATCCGATGTTACGGTTTCCTCCCTTTCGTATGATTCCCGCGAAACACAGGCAGGAGCAGCTTTTTTTGCTCTTCCCGGTATTCACACGGACGGCTCACGATATATTGAAGAAGCTATAAAAAAAGGAGCGCGTGCCGTTATCCATGAAAAAGAACTTCCATCGTATTGTAACGGCATTTGCTATATACAAACCAATGATGTCCGGGCAGCAATGGCCGCCGCTGCAGCTATTTTCTTTGACGAGCCGTCAAAAGAGCTGATAATCATCGGCGTAACCGGTACCGAGGGGAAAACAAGTACTGTTGATTTTATCTGGCAGCTATTACGGCTTGCCGGAAAAAAAGCGGGCTTTTTTTCGACTGTTTCATACTCCCTCGGAGAAGAGGCTGTACCCAATCCAGCGCATCAGACAACCCCTGAATCGGTAACGGTGCAGGAACGGCTTGCCCGGATGAGGGATAACGGCTGCGAGTATGCAGTTGTAGAGTCTTCTTCACATGGGCTTTCACCCCGTACGGCGCGTTTATTGCATGTATACTTTGATGCCGGCGTATTTATGAATGTTACGCAGGAGCATTTGGAATTTCATGGAACTTTTGAACAATACCGATATGATAAAGCTAACTTATTCCGGATCCTAGATACCCATGATCATAGAAAAAAAACGGGTATTGTAGAGTCTTTCGGCGTGGTCAACCGCACAGACCCTTCCGCTTCCTATTTTGCGCAGGCAACCGGCAAGCCGGTGTTTGCTTTTTCCGTTGAAGACAATACACACGGCAACTGCATGACCGATGGAGTAATTGGCGGCTGTGCAACCCTACCGGCTTCAAAGGAAGGTTATGCCGGCAGTTTGTGTGCCGGTAACGTAAAAGAAACGGACTCTTGCCTTTCATTTACGGTTTATGCGGAGATGGACGGTAAGCAAGAGGTATTAAAGGTTTCGGCGCCGGTAACCGGTTTTTTCAATGCATATAACCTGCTTGCAGCTTTAATCACCGTGCATAACTTGACGGGCAGGCCGCTGTCTGTATTGACGCCGCTGCTGCAACGTCTTTCTCCGGTTAAGGGCAGGATGTGCCGAGTTGATGCGGGGCAGGATTTTGACGTGCTGATTGATTATGCACACACGCCGTCGTCGTTCCGGCTGATTATGCCGCCGATTCGGGAGCGTGTTTCATCGAGCGGAGGCAAGGTTATTGCCGTATTCGGATCAGGCGGAGAGCGTGATACGATTAAGCGGCCGCAGCAAGGCCGGATTGCAGCCGATTATTGCGACTATATCATTTTGACTGATGAGGACCCGCGCGGTGAAGACCCGTATGAACTTTTGGAAATGATTGCTGCAGGATGCCCCGAAAAAAAGAGGGAGACAGAGCTGTTTATTATCCCTCATCGTCCCACTGCAATCCGCAAAGCTTTTGCGCTTGCGCACAAAAACGATGCCGTGCTGCTGCTTGGGAAAGGGCACGAAAATTCAATCATCGGTAAAAACGGCCCTGTTCCCTATGACGAGTATACCGAAGCGGAAAAAGCTCTGAAAGAACAGTTACACGTTTAAAACGCTCAACGTTCCTAGACATTGCGAGGCTGCGGAGCGCTGCAAAAAAGAAAAAGCAGGTAGGAGCAATCCGGCTTTCTCCCGAAACAATCAAATGGGAACAACACCCCGACGCTCTGTGTCGAGGTTGTTGATTTCCCCAAACGATTTTTTTAAACTCATTTCAAAAAACTGAATATATAAGGAGTGAACATGCCCGATATACCGCATGAAATACGGCAGGGAACAGCCCCGGATGCCTACCGGCGTACAGCCGTAACAAGTCCCTATCAAAAGCTGATTCAGAAATTCGGTAAACGCAAGAGGGAGTCCGAACCGGCACGGCACGCACGGCGCGCTTATAAAAATGCAGGCAGCCTATCGTTTTCCTCCACCGTTTTGCTGTTCGTCTTGCTGTTTCTGTTTTTGCCGCTTGCAATTATCGCAGTGTTTTCCTTTAATGAAGGCAAGGCAATGATATGGACAGGTTTTTCGCTCAAATGGTACGCTGAGCTTTTCTTAAAATCCGAGAAATTGTGGCGTTCGTTCGGAAACAGTGTGCTGATTGCCTTTGTTTCCGCATTTTTTTCTGTAGTTATCGGAACCTTTGCGGGGATCGGCGTACAGTGGTACCGGTTCAAGGGCAGGGGGTATGTACAGGCGGTGAGTCTTTTACCGATGGTGCTGCCTGAGGTGGTTATCGGCATGTCTACGTTGATTTTCTTTTCGGCAATCAACATGCCGCTGGGGTTTCTTTCTATTATTATTGCGCATATCACATTTTGCTTGCCGTTTGCGTTTTTGCTGGTGCTTGCCCGTCTGGACGAATTCGATTTTTCAATTGTAGAGGCTGCGCACGATCTTGGGGCAACGGATCGGCAAACTCTATTCAAGGTGGTGCTCCCTGCAATTTTTCCGGCGGTGCTTTCCGGATTTTTTATGTCGGTAACCTTGTCGCTTGAAGATTTTGTGATTACCTTCTTTGTGTCGGGACCGGGGTCTACGACGCTGCCGCTCTATGTGTTTTCGATGGTACGGTACGGCATTTCGCCGGTCATCAATGCGCTTTCCCTTATCATGATTTTAGGTACAATGCTGATTGCATGTATTTTGCGTAATTTTCTAAAAGGTATTGCGGCTTCAAATTAATAGAGGCGCCCAAGAATGAAAGGACAGTGAATTATGAAAAAATTATCGTTCCGAATACGCTGTGAAGTCCGTATGCTTACGTTTTTGTTTACCCTTGCAGGGATAGTGTGTTTTCTTACCGATTGTTCAAAGCAGAGCAGAGGTGCGGTGAAGACTGAGATTTTACAGAAGCAAAAACTTACATACCGTATATTACTCGTTTTAGGAAAAGATTTTGAACAAGATACGCGTATACTCAACCTTGTGCATGCGCTCTATACGGAAGAAAGCATCAGGGAGAAAATCCGGCTGCTTTCATATGCTGAAATGACGGCTAAAACAAAGCAGCCGCGTCTGAGCATGATCACCGAAGCGCTGGCTGCGCAGCCTGCGGACGTACTGATTTCTGCCGGTATTCCCAAAGGCGGCGGCCGTATTCTCATTGCGGCAAAAGAAACCTATCCGCAGCTGCATATCATCTCGCTTTTACCGGTTGAAGAAATTCTGCCTCTTGAGGCGTGCAGTACTATTGTAGCCGATTTTCAGCTGCACGATTCTCCTGCGGACTTGGATAAGGAAACGGTTATCACCTCAAACGATCTGCAAATGCTGGTACTTGCCGCTGTCGTAACCGGTCAGCAGCGGTATGAACTTCCCGAGCAATCCCCTTTTGAACGTTTTTCGCGTGCGTTGAGTACCGCCGCTGCGCACTTGCGCGCGTGCAAAGAAGACTATCCGGAAACGGCATATCAGATAAAACCGTATACAGATCCTGAGCTGAACATACAGTCATATAACTGCTTCATTCTTTCTACTGCATCCAATGCACCGCTTACGGAACAAGGAGCTGCGGCACATGAATAGATTCACCTTGCACAAAAACGGAATTATTGCCGATAAAAAAGCATACGAGCAATTACATACAGCCGAACGGGCATCTCTTCTGCTCTTATCCGATACGCACGGAGCCGTTGACGCTGTGCGGTGGATTTTTACGGCAGTACATGATACCTGCGATGCATGTCTATTTTCAGGGGACGGCGCTGAGGATATTATCGGGCTCGCAGAGCAGGCGGCAAGCGGCGCTGACGATTGCCCCTCCGTACCGCCGGTTTTAATTTTTGCACAAGGAAATTGCGACTGCGAACGGTACCGGTTTATGAAAACAGGCGGAGAACAGGAACGCACTTCTTTTTTTCAGATTCCGCCCTATCAGCACATTGAAATTGCACATCAGCGGATTTTACTTACGCATGGGCACTTATGCAGAGTGGAATTTGACATTGACCGGTTGCGGCGGATTGCGGAAAGTTCAAAATGCGCTATCGCAATACACGGACACACGCATATTCAAGCGGTTGACTTTCTCCGTTCGGTTACCGTTATTAATGGCGGCAGCCCAATGCGGCCGCGCGGAAAATCGCACGGCGGTTTTGCCGTTATCACCATCGATAACGAAGCTCAAAGCGGCGAGTTATTCTTCTATAAACTAACTAAAACCGCTGACGGCTCCTTTTCCGCTTCCGTTACCGCAACCTATGAGCTTCCGCTGGGCGGCAAACAGGAACAAACAGAGTAAGCCTCTCTGTAATGTCCCTTCTCAAACGTACCGTTAGCGGAATTTCTGTACTTCAGCAACCGCAAGTTTGTCGCACAGCTCGTTATAGCGGTTTCCGGCATGACCTTTAACCCATACCCATTCAGGATTAAGACAGCTTGAAAGCTCATGCAGCGGCCGCCATAGGTCTTGATTTTTAACCTGCTGTTTGCCGGCTGTTTTCCAACCGTTGATAATCCATTTTTTTATCCACGATGAAATACCCTGCTGTACATATTGCGAATCGGTATGCAGGCTGACAGGGCAACCGGCGTATGTATGCGCTATTTTATCTTGATACGCTGCAAGCGCCTGAATAACGGCAAGGAGTTCCATTCTGTTGTTGGTCGTATTTTTCTCGCCGCCTGCACCGCGCAGCAGTTCCGTATCGCCTGCGCCGGTTTGTGTGTCTTTCAGTATAATGACAAATGCCCATCCTCCCGGGCCGGGATTTTGCGAACATGCGCCGTCGGTGTAAATTTCAATAGTTGTTGTCATAATCTCCATAAATCAGCCGCTTGCGATAAGACGGCTTCGGTCATTTCCCAACTCATACAGGGATCGGTAATAGAAGTACCGTAGCTTTCACTTTGAGTGCCGTATTCCGATGAAATTGAACCGGCTCGAATAAAACTTTCTATCATACAACCGCGGATAGCGGCACATGACGGATCTGTTACCCGCAACCGCAGCGTATCTAACAGCACATCGCATTGCCGTGCAGGATCTTTTTGAGAATTGCCGTGAGAGCAATCGATCAGTAGAGCCGGATGGATGCCGCGGTCTTCAAGTTCCTGACAGCTTTTTTCTATGCTTATGCGGTCATAATTGGGGCTGTCGCTGCCTCCCCGCAAGACAAGATGAGCGGTCTCATTTCCGGCGGTATGTACAACGGCGGCATACCCATCCGGCATAATCCCGATAAAAGCATGCGGTTTTTGTGCGGCAACAATCGCATTCACTGCAACGGCTACGCGGCCGTCAGTCGGATTTTTAAAACCGACCGGCATAGACAAACCGGAGGCAAGTTCCCGATGGATTTGACTTTCCGCAGAGCGTGCTCCGATCGATGCCCAACTGATAAAGTCGGAAATATATTGCGGAACAATAGGATCAAGCAGCTCTGTTGCAGCAGGCAGCCCCATTTCCGTTATTTCGCTGAGTATGCGCCGCGCCATTTCCAAACCGCCGGCCATATTGACACAGCCGTTCCGCTGGGGCTCCGTAATCAGGCCGCGCCAACCGAGATTGGTACGGGGTTTCTCAAAATATGTCCGCATAATGATACAAAACGAGGAGCGGTACTGCTCGCGCATACGCATCAAACGGGCTGCATAGTCAAGCGCCGAAATACGGTCGTGAATGGAGCATGGGCCGACAATAAGCAAAAACCGCTTATCGCTGCCTTTTAAAATTGCTTCGACTTCTTTTCTACCGGTTTTCACTGTTTGGAATGATTTTTCCGACATTGGAATTTTTTCTGCAAGCGCCTGCGGAGAAATCAGCGGATGCATCCGTTCAATGCGTTGGTTGTATAAATACTGATAACGTTCACACATAGCGGTATTACGATTCGGTATTCGAGCTGTCGGAAATACGGGCAATATCAATGAGCGTAAACAGCATGATGACGACCATGGGGCCGAGCACAATGCCGTTAAAGTTAAAAAACCTGAGACCGCCTAATATGGAAAAGAAAATCAGTAACGGATGAATTTGGATGCGGTTTTGAAGAAACATCGGCCGCAGAAAATTATCCAGCGAGCTGATAAAGATACCCGCCGTACACAGAAAAAGAATACCTTTAAAAAGACCGGCAGTCAGACATATTTCAATCCCTACCGGAAACCATACCAATGCACAGCCCACCAACGGAAGAAAAGAGCTGAAAAAGGTCAGGAACGATAGCAGCAAGGCTCCTTCAACCCGAAATACGAGAAACACTCCCAGCGCTGCCGCAAATTGGCAAATGGAAACCAGAAAATATCCCTTGAATAAATTGGTAATGATATCCTTGATTTTTGCTGCCAGCTTCTGGCCTTCGGACACCTCTATCGGGATAGCGGTAACGAACAAAGAAGCAAGATGCTGACCATCGATATAAAAAAAGTACAAGGTAAAGCACATAAAAAGGAGCGAGAGCAGGAATGTGCCGATATTTTTTACAATACCCGTCGCATATCTGACGATGGTATTCATATACTGCATCAGGAAATTCGTCATCTCCTTTTTTAAATCGAAGAGCGAAAGATCAATTGTTCCCATTGAAACATTCAATACGAATTCATTTAACGGCGAGCTTTTTTCCAATTCAAGGATGTGCGGATGCTGTATAAAAAAGTTCATAATTTTTCTTGCAAGCATTTGCCCCTGACCGATTAACTTGGTCACAAAGAAAAATGAAATGCCGGCGACCAGTATAACCGTTCCTACCGAAAAAAACGCTGCGGCAACGCGGCACTTTGTACGGAAAAAGCGGGATTCAGCGTTAAATGAGCCGATGATTTTATGATATAGCGGACTTGAAATCGTATACAGAATTGCAGACCAGAGTAATACGCTCATATAGGGAAGAAATACTTTTCCTACCAGCATGAGCGTAACCGCGAGCAAAAGAAAAAACGATACGGTTTGAAATTTCAGTGAGGTATGCATTATCGGTGCTGTTCAATATCCTTGAAATAGCGGACTGTCCCGACCCGAAGTTCATCCGTTGCCGGCTCATCGCAGACAATGAGCGCGTGGGGATGCATTTGCAGCGCCGAAATTGTCCAGATATGATTCACGCTTCCTTCTACGGCATGACGCACTGCCCGCGCCTTATTATATCCGGTCGCAAGAATCATCACTTCTTCCGCATCGGTGATGGTGCCGATACCGACGGTAAGCGCTGTTTTAGGGACTGCCGCAGTGTCGCCGTTGAAAAAACGGGCATTCATCGCGATAGTGTCCTGCGTTAAGGTTTTTTGCCGTGTGCGGGACGAAAGAGATGAACCGGGCTCGTTAAATGCAATATGTCCATCGGCTCCGACTCCGCCCATAAAGAGGTGAATCTTGCCGTAGCTCCGTATTGCTTCTTCGTATTTTCTGCATTCTTCTACCGGATCCTGTGCGAGTCCGTCCAAGATATGGATGTTTTTTTGATCAATATCAATGTGCGAGAAAAAGTTTTCATGCATAAAGTAGTGATAACTCTGCGGATGATCGGGGGCAAGGCCGACATATTCGTCCATATTGAATGTAACGACATCCTTAAATGAAATCTTTTTTTGCCGGTGCAAGGCGATTAATTCCTTGTATACGCCGAGCGGAGTGGAACCGGTCGGTAAACCGAGCACAAAGGGGTTTGAGGCCGATGGGGCAAAATCATTGATTTTTTTACAAATATAGTGCGCTGCCCACAGCGCGCATTCATCGTAATTCCGCTGGATTATTAACCGCATATATGTCTCCTTAAAAAAGATTTTTCCGTAAAGCGCCTTTTATGACCGTTGCAAGGACATTAAATTGCTTGTCGAATACAATCAAATCTCCTTCATATCCGGGCATAATCGAACCGCGTTTTGCATAGTGCATAACCATTGCAGGATTCATTGAACCGAATTGAACAGCCGTTTCAATCGGGAAGCCGAAAGAAACAAGATTTTTAACGCCGCGTATCATCGACAGGCTGGAACCTGCGATCACATCGTCGCTTTTCCGGTGGAAGCAGCCGTCATGGAGTACAACCTCATCGCCGTTTGCAATCAATGTTCCGCGGCTCTGTTCGGTAGGTTTTAAGCTATCGGTTACCAAAACAATTTTATCAGCCGGCTTATCCCGTGCAAGAAGCCGGATAAGATCGGGATGTACATGGATGCCGTCCGCGATAATTTCGCACGACATTTCAGGATGAATAAGAATAGCGCCGACAGCGCTCGGGTTACGGTGATGCATCTGGCTCATCGCATTAAAAAGATGCGTAGAATGTAAAATACCGGCTTGCATCCCTTCAAGCATGTGCTCATACAGCGCGTTTGTGTGTCCGGCCTGCAATATAATGTTTTTCTTTATGCAATACAGGGCAAGCTCGCGCATGTTTTTTAATTCAGGAGCGACGGTCATATTTACGATATGCCCTTTGGAAGCATCCCATAGTTTATCCATAAGCTCAAGATTGACGGGGCTGATGGCGCCGGGACTGAGCGCTCCGGCTTTTTGAGGCGAAACGAATGGGCCTTCCAGATGCATACCCATGATGGTAGCGCCCGTTTCATGTCCCATCGCATCGACAATTGCTTTGATACATTCAATCATGTTGTCGGGTTCGCTGGGATACAGAGTCGGATTAAATGCCGTAACCCCATGTTCTGCAAGGGCTTTTGACATCTCAAGAATGGAGGCTGCGGATTTGTCTTCCGTACCGAAACCGGCGAAACCGTGAATATGGGTATCAATAAGACCGGGCGCAATATATGAATGTCCCGTGTCAATGATACGTACATCGGAAGAAAAGCGTTTGTTTAAAAAACGGCGTTCGGTAAATACGTCTTCAATTTTACCGTCTTTGATGTATACGCAGCTATTTTCCATTAAAGAATAGCCGGTTACCACCGTTGCGTTGTGAAAACAAATTGAATCACTCATAATACTCTCCAATGAGACCTCATCATAGCGAAAACAGCCGAAAAAGCCTAGTAGTCAAAAGCCTTTTTACGTATACTTTTCCGGACAACGCTTCAGTGTAAGCAATGCTAAGGAGAATATATGAATGTGAATATGCATCGGCTTTTAAAAGAGGCGGCGGCAGCCGTTCCCGAAGCCGAATGGCTTGGATTACGGCGGTGTGCGAATTGGTTTTCGGCTTTTTCTGCCGTCGATGGGAAATTTGATCTGGCAGCCGGCGGCTCAGACGAGGGGATGATGGTGGAGGCGCTGTACAAAGGAGTATTCGGTTATGCTGCTACCGCAGATATGAGTGCGGAGGGTGCCAAACGGGCAGCAGAATGCGCTCTTGCAGCGGCTCAGTCGGCACATCCGTATGCTATCTGCCGTTTTGACCAATCGGTACGTCCTGCGGCACACACGCGGTACGCTACAAAGCGGGAAAAACGGAGCGGAGTACCGGCGGGCAATACGGTGGAACTTCTATGCGGTATCTGCAATGCAGCGCGTGTTTCCTCCCGGATTATTCAGACTGCCGCCTCATGCGAGATAGGCATAAACGAAATCGAAATTGTTTCCACAAACGGCGCCGACGTACGGCAAACTATCCATTTTGCCGGTATCGACATGAATGCAGTAGCGCGCGAGGGCGATATTATTCAGCAGCGGAGCGCAAACGGACATTCAGCCTGTACCTATCAGGGCGGACGCGAGCTGTTTAACCCTGATAAACTGCTTGCTCAAGCGCAAAAAGCCGGAGGAGAAGCGGTAGAGCTGCTGACTGCTGAACCGTGCCCCACCGGCAAAAGAACCCTTGTCTTGATGCCCGACCAGATGATGCTGCAAATCCATGAAAGCGTCGGTCATGCTTTGGAAATAGACCGTATTCTCGGAGACGAACGGAACTTTGCAGGCGGCAGCTTTATCACGCTGCAGGATGTCGGCAGCTTCCGTTACGGCTCATCCTTGATGAACATATCCTTTGATCCGACGATTGCGCAGGAACTTGCCGGTTACGGGGCAGATGATATAGGCAACACTGCAAAAAAAGAATACCTGATAAAAGACGGAATTTTGGTACGTGCGCTCGGAAGTTTGGAAAGTCAGAAACGGTCGGGTCTGCAAGGCGTCGCGAATCAGCGCGCCTGCTCATGGAACCGTCCGCCCATCGACCGGATGGCCAATCTGAATTTGGAAGCGGGAACGAGCAGCTTTGATTCTATCATTTCTTCTATCGAAAACGGTATTCTGATGTTTTCAAACCGTTCTTGGTCGATTGATGATTACCGCAATAAATTTCAGTTCGGCTGCGAGTACGGCAAATTGATCGAAAACGGCAAACTGACGCGGACAGTACGCGATCCGAACTACCGCGGTATTTCACGGTACTTTTGGAATAGTCTCTGCGCTGTCGGCGATGAAAGCACGTTCAGCGTATTCGGTACGCCGAACTGCGGCAAAGGCGAGCCGAATCAAGTGATACGGGTAGGTCATGCAAGCCCCGTATGCGCATTCAGCGATGTTGAAGTATTTGGAGGCGGAAAATGAGCTTTGATTTTAAACAGCATTTTGAAAACCTCATGGATTTCTTTTTTGATGAGCTCTTGCCGCATGAACATGCTTCACTGAGCTACCATGCGGAAGACACCTATTTTGTGCGCATGAATCATGCGAAAGTCCGGCAGAACGGTTTTGTACGGCAGGCTGCCGTTTCAATAACGCTTCGGAGCGCCGGCAAAACCTACAGCTTCTCTCAAGGACTCAGCTGTCTTCTTGAGCAGGATAAAGAGACGCTTGCCCAAGCCTTAGAGGCGGCGCGCCGTACGGCGGCGTTACTGCCTGACGATCCGTATCTGTCTATTCCTACGGCAAAAGATCATTCGGAAACCGTATATACCGGCTCTTTGGCGCCTCATCAAAAGGTTGAGCAGATGCTGCTTGAGCCGGTTGCCGGCGCTGATTTTACCGGCCTTTTTGCGCAAGGGATCATGTGCCGCGGAGCTGCAAATACTGCCGGCGCCCGCCATTGGTTTCAGACTGAGACATTCAGCCTTGATTATTCAATCTGGCTGGAAAACGGGAGAGCGGTCAAAGGTCTCTATGCGGGACGGGAGTGGAAACAAGCCGAATACGAAAAAAGAATTGCCGAAGCGCGGCAAGGATTAAAAATACTTGCCCTTCCGCAAAAAAAGATCGAACCGGGAAAATACCGCGTGTTCATCAGCGCCGATGCATTGGCTGAGGTTGTAGAATTCTTCTCATGGAACGGATTGGGCGAGCGGGACATCCGGCAGGGAGAAAGCGCGTATCTTGCTTTGAAAGAAGGCCGGGAGCATTTTTCCGAGTTATTTAACCTCTCGCAGGATTTTTCCATCGGAGTTGAACCGGCGTTTAACAGTGAGGGAGAGGCTGCGCCTGAAAAACTCACCATTATTGAAAACGGAAAACTTGCCAATACGCTCGTCAGTTCCCGATCGGAAAAGCAATACGGCACAAAGTCAAACGGCGCTGAACCGCATGAACGGTTGCGCTCAGCCGTTATCGGAGCGGGAACGCTCGCCGAGTCGGAGGCGCTTAATGCGCTCGGTACGGGGATTTACATTTCAAACTTCCACTATCTGAACTGGAGCGATACGGCAACAGCCCGTGTAACCGGTATGACCCGCTTCGGCTGCATGTGGGTAGAGGATGGCAAAATTATCGCCCCCATTGCCGACATGCGTTGGGATGAGTCGTTATACAATATGTTCGGAGTGCATTTGCTTGCTGTTACGAAAGAACGCCGTCTTTTGGCTGAAACCGGCACCTATGAAGAACGTTCGGCGGGCGGCAGCCTCTTACCCGGTATTTTGGTAAAAGACTTCAACTGCACGCTATAAGATAGTTCCGGCACACGGTTCGCATAGATAAAAAAAGCGGGCGGAACGCTTGAACGTTCTGCCCGCCTTGTATAAAAGGGATGAAGATTTAAGAGGATGATTTACCAGCTTTCCTGACGGATAACATAGTCATTAAAAGAACCTGCCGCGAGCGCTTCTTTTACTTTATCAAGCTCAGAAGTGCGGATACCAGGCAGCACAACCCGCACGGAATTTTCCGTCCGTTCATATGCCGGTTCAAGTCCTGCTTTACGCAAGCGGACAACAAGGCGGAGCGCATTTTCCTCGCGGGCAAAAGCGCCGAGCTGAATTCTCCACAGAATTTCGGATGACGGTGATGCCGTTTCATCCGATGAAACATTTTCTGCTTCAGGCTCCTGCTGCGGTTCATAATCTCTTCTTGTGTCGGCGGCCGAAGCGAGCAGAGCCATTTCAGCACTCTCTTTTCTCTCAGGAGATTCGCCTGCCGGTTTTATAGCAGGAGCGGATGCTTTCTTTTCTTGTGAACGCATCGCCTTTTCCTTTTCACTGTATACTTCATTTGCGGCAACCAAAGCTGCATGATCCAGTGAATCAACCTTTTTAATCGATACCCGTGTAATTCCCTTGCTTACCATACCGAGCGATACTGCGGCCGCTTTTGATAAATCTATTTCGCGGTTTGCAATAAAAGGTCCGCGGTCATTTACCCGTACTACGACTTTTTTACCGTTTTCAAGGTTGGTAACTTCAAGTAAGGTTCCGAACGGTAATGTCTTGTGAGCGGCAGTATATGCGTTCATATCAAATATTTCACCGCTTGAAGTAGGCTTCCCGTTAAACGCTTCTCCATAATACGATGCATACGTTTCTGCTGACAGCATTTCTTCCGCTGTGAGAGTAGAAATCAATAATGATCCGATTAGGATAGGCAGCATATAATATTTTTTCATACAATCCTCCCATGACTTCCTTACTAGAAATATCGGATAGAACTAAAAAATATTAAGCTGAAAAAAAAGAAAGTATTTACAAATCGTATAATGCCGGAGACGAGACTTGAACTCGTACGACCGTTTCCAGTCAAGGGATTTTAAGTCCCTGGTGTCTACCAATTCCACCACTCCGGCAAAGCTGGTATACTATACTGGAAAGTTATCGGGAGGTCAAGATTGTTTAGCGATTCACACTGCCATTTGTTACATGTTTCCCAAACACATTCCCATTTTCCGCTGATGCTGAAAACGATGCAGGAAGACGGTTTCCCTTTTGTGATGGATATCGGCACGGATGCAGGAGATTTTACGGTGCGGTACAGTGCCGTTGCTCAAGCATGGAACAAAGAGGGCAGTATCCCCGATTTTATCCATTTTTCAGCAGGATTATGGCCGGGTAAAGCTGCAATAGCGCATCGGGAGGCGGCGATAGCCGCGCTTGAAGCTGACATTCAGGCTATTTTGAAAAGCGGACAACAATATACGGCAATCGGGGAATGCGGTATCGACCGTTATTGGAATTATACCGGAGCTTCCGGTAAAGGTACGAGCGATCTTACCGGGGAAGAAACACTTTTTAAAGCGCAGCTTTCTCTTGCAAAGCGGTACGGATTAGCTGTTATCATCCATTCCCGCGACGGTTTTGAACCGACGCTCCGCTGTATTGACGAAGTGGGGTGGCATAAAGGCGTTATCCATTGCTTCTCATATGGAAAACCCGAAGCGGAGGCCTTTTTGGAGCGGGGCTGGTATCTTTCTTTCCCGGGAACTATTACGTATTCAACAGACAAGAAAGCGGCTCTCAAGACAGCGGAGCTTTTACATATGGTGCCTGCCGATAAGCTGCTGCTCGAAACCGATGCCCCCTACCTTACGCCCGAACCGTTCCGTAGGGAGACCAACACGCCGCTGCATATTCCTCTTACCTACCAATACGCTGCGCAGCATCTGCACTGCACGGTACAGAAATTATGCGATAGGATATACCGTAATTGCCGTACCGTATTCGCGGTAGTATAAAAGCCTATAGGACATCTGCAAAAAATTCAGTGAGCCTTTAGAGCGCCCGTATCTCCTGCAATAACAGAGGCTTTTCAGGCAAAAACGGCGTAAACAGCGGTACGACGGCGCTTGATTCAAATAAGCGCTCAGGATCGAAAAACGGCTGTATCGATAAAAGTTCAATGATAATACAGAGCACTATACATGCCTCAAAAACACCGAGAAAAAAACCGAGCGCATGATCGAGGCTGCCTAAAATTTCGTTGTTGAAAATCGCTTCGGCACAGCACTGGATGCATTTTACGGCGAGAAATACCGCAATAAAAATGATAAAAAATGCGGCAATGCATGCGGCAACAGGAGAAAGGCCGAATGCTCCGCCATGGACTGCCAGGGACGGGTAAAACCTGAAAGCGGCGAAAACGGCAATAAGAAACGCAGCAACGGAAAAAAATTCCGCAATAAAACCCTTAAAAGTTACCCGAATAACAATCAAAAGGACGATACACAACAGAACAGCGTCGAATGGGGAGACCTTCATTGCCGTATCCAGTGCTGCAAAAGGGAAGCAATGCGTACGGCAGGTTTTTCAGCTGCAAGCGCAGCGGAGGCTTGCGCCATTGCCGCTGCCGTTTCAGGATGCTCCAAGAAGCGGGTAAGCACCGCACAGAGGTCTTCAGGATTTGCTTGCTCCGATTGAAGAACGGCGGCAGCACCTTGTTGAGCAAAAAAATCGGCATTCTCAATTTGATCCCCGCGGCTGCTTCCTTTCTCAAGCGGCAGCAACAGCATCGGTTTTCCGGCAGCGGCTGCCTCCCAGAGGGTATTTGCTCCGGCGCGTGACATGACAATATCAGCACAGGCAAGCACATCGGGCATTTGTTCGGCAATAAAAGGGAATACGCGGTATTGTCCGCCTAAATCAGGACGGGTTTGTTCAAGAAAACTGCGGATACGCTCTCCATGAGATTCATGCTGTGAACCGGTTTGATGCACAACAAAGAACCGCTCGGCTAAAAAAAGAATGGTCTGTTCAACTAATGTGTTTATTTGTAGAGCGCCTAAACTGCCGCCCTGAATAAACAAAATAGGTTTTTCACCGGTATAGCCGATAAAAGCCTTTCCCGCTGCTTTATCGGTATTATAAAATTTCATCCTGACGGGATTCCCCGTACAAATGATCTTTTTTTGAACAGCCGGCGGGAAAAAAGCAATTGTTTTACTATATGATACGAATATCTTGTCTGCAAAGCGGGTATTCAATTTTGTTGCAAGACCGGGAGAAAAATCACACTCGTGCGTAATAACAGGAATCCGTAAGCATCGGGCTGCTGCACAGGGCGGAACAGAAACAAAACCGCCTTTTGAGAAGACAAAATCAGGTTTTAATTTAAGAAGAAGGCGGAATGCCGAAAAAAAACCGGCTGCTACTTTAAAAACATCAATAATATTCTTAAAACTGATATAGCGGCGGAGTTTCCCTGCCGGAATACCGTAAAAAGGAATGCCGGCATTCTCTACATATAGCCGATCGGTGTTATTTTTTGATCCGATCCACACAATGGAAGGGCCGTTTTGTTCCCGTAATACCTCAGCAACGGCGATTCCGGGAAAAATATGCCCGCCCGTTCCGCCTCCGGTAAATACAATGCAACTCATATCATGCCAGTATAGCAAAAAAATAATAAGCATACAATCTAATGGAAACCGCTCATGCGATGCTCCGGAATTTTCCGTTATTGCCTTTTTTACGGGATTTTTCTATACTTTTCGGATGCTGTTTTATATATCGGGTATTTTATCATCTTTTTTCGGCCCCATGAGATTACTGCAATCGTTTATGGTGCTTATATCTATTGCATTTTATGTTGGATTTTGTTTAACGGTGCTGCTTCTCCCCCGTTTCTATGCAGCGCTGCCGAAAGACCGCGGAAGAGAATTCTCTATTGCGCCGGAAGCGGCAAAAGGAAAACCGACCGGAAGCGGGATTATTTTTATCACTATTTTTGTCGGTATGATTTTTTTATTGATTATACCTTCGATAACTCAGATTTCAATTTTACTGCTGACATGGCTTGTTATGCTCACCGGTTATCTTGATGACCGGTCGGTTCACTCATGGGGAGAATACCGTAAGGGCTTACTTGATTTAATCTTATCGATTATTACGAGCGCTGTATTGTTCCATTTCTATTTTCATAGCACGGTTTCGTACTGGCTCCCTTTTACCAGTAAAATCTTCTCGGTTCCTCCGGCAGTTTTTTTTATTGTAGCAGTGCTCGTGCTCTGGTTCTCCATCAATACGACAAATTGCACGGATGGGGTAGACGGCCTTTCAGGAACGCTTATCTTAGTGGCGCTGATCTCCCTCGGCGTCGTTTTTTATTTTATTATCGGGAATGTTAAAATCTCGGCATATCTTTTGATACCGCACAGAACAGACGGGGCTCAATGGGCGTTGATTTGTTTTAGCCTTGCCGGTGTGCTGATGGGCTATTTGTGGCATAACGCGTATCCGAGCTCCGTATTGATGGGGGATGCAGGTTCCCGGGCGCTTGGATTTTTTATCGGCGTACTGGTAATCATTTCGGGGAATCCGTTTTTGCTGCTGATGACAAACGGCATGATTTTGCTCAACGGCGGGACCGGACTTGTCAAAATTGCGCTGCTGCGGTTTTTTCATATCCGTATTTTTAAAAATATCCGTTTTCCGCTGCATGACCACATGCGGAAAAATCTTAAATGGTCGCCGACTCAAGTACTTATCAAGTTTCTGATTTTACAGCTGCTGATTACGCTGGCGGTTTTTGCCGTTCTGTTTAAAGTCCGGTAAGTCCGTGACGTCTGTAGATGATACGCCCCTTTTTATCCGCAGCGCCGATCTTATCGGAGAAGCGGGGATTGAACGGCTCCGCTCTTTACGTGTTGCAGTATTCGGAATAGGCGGGGTCGGCAGTTATACGGTAGAGGCGCTTGCCCGCGCGGGGGTTGGAACGCTCTATCTTATTGACGGCGATACCGTAGCGCCGTCAAATATAAACCGCCAGCTCATTGCGCTTCGTTCAACGGTCGGGCTCTATAAAACGGATGCTGCGGCTGCCCGCATTGCCGATATTAATCCGGCCTGTACTGTGCACCGGCTTCCGCGCCGCATCCTCCCCGAAAAAGACGGAGACCTTGATGCCCTGCCGTTTTTGTCCTGCATCGATTTTATCGTTGATGCCGTCGATACCGTTTCTCTCAAAGCGGCGCTTGCAGCCGAAGCGGAGGCCCGCAGCATTCCGATTATTGCCGCAATGGGCTGCGGGAATAAGCTCCATGCCGATCGTTTTGAATTTGCAGATATTTATGATACATCCGTGTGTCCTTTATGCAAACGGATGCGGACGCTGCTTAAAAAACAGGGGGTAAAAAAATTACGCGTACTGTATTCCCGAGAGCAGCCCGTAGTGTCCGTCCGTCCTCCGGCATCGGTTTCGTGGGTACCGGCAGCCGCAGGCCTCCTGATTGCCGGAGACCTGTTAAATCAGGCGCTGGGCATTTAAACAACCAACCGGCGTGAAAGTTTACCGGTTATTTTTCGAGGATAGTAATTTCCACGCGCCGGTTCCGCGCCATCCCTTCTTCGGTTGTGTTTGGAGCGACCGGCCGATCGGAACCGAATCCCCGCGTGTAGATATGATGCGCTTCGCGGATGCCGAGTTCGGTGAGGTATTCCGCAACTGCTGCTGCGCGCTGTTCGGAAAGCGTTTTTTGATCTTCCGTCCGTCCGGCGCGTGCCGTGTGACCGGAAACCAGCAATTCATAATCAGGATATTCTTTCAAAAGGGCGCCGATTTTTTCCAGTTTTTGCTTTTCTTGTGAAACAAGACGCGCAGAATCGGCTTCAAATTGAATATTTTCAATGCTGATCATGATGCCTTCATCGGTCTTTTGAACGGTGGCATTGCGGATGCCGAGCTCCCGCAGTTTGGAGCTCAGTTTTGCTGTAATTACGTCCTTATTCATCCGCTCAATTGCGGTGATTTCCGCATGAGCATTTCCGCGGTATTCTACTATCATACCGGTATTCAATTCCATTTGTATTGCAAAAACCTCGTCATATAACGGCAAGATTCCCTCTTTATTATCCCAATACAGATGCTGTTTTGAATATCCCATCGTCCGTACCGGATACAGTTGAGGCATCGCAGCAGCGCCGCGCGCTCTATTCAAAATATTTTTTATCGGAATCTCGGAATACAAATCATAACTTGCTTCTATTAGAAGATATTTTTTTCCGTTTTTTTCAGTTGGGCCTTTATAGGTATAGACGACATCAATAGGAACGGTGAAAGGATTCTGAATTCCGAACGTGTCACGTAAATCGTGCGCTTCATTTGCTTTCGATTGCCAGCTTTCTCCGATTTTAACATCGTGAGACGGAAAAACCGGCACATCCCGCACTACCGGCATAAAATACTGCTTGTCGATAGTATACACCCCGAATTCATCACGCCTAAAAACACTCGGATATTCGCGCCCCCATGAGAAGGTTTTTTCAGTATTTTTTTCGCTTGTCATAAAGGTGCAGGTATACAGCGCCGATGCGGGACTTGAACGGCTCTGCTTACGGACATCCGAAACTTCAACGGTAACACGGTTGGTTATAAGCGCATTGTGCGAAAAAAGCCGGTTGATAAACACGTCTTCATTCACCACTGAGTTAATACGGTACCTATCGCCGTCTTTGAACTGAAAACGGAACACTTCGGAAAAAAGCGGCATAATCGCCGACAGACTCAAAAAGAGCATGAAGCTGATACTTTTTGACCGAACATCCATCACTAATTTACTCGGATATCTCATACTCTTAGTGTCGGAGAAAAACCGTCCGCTCTTTATCTTTAATCAACCGCAGAGCTCGCGAAGCAGTCAAAGGATGTGTCTATGGCTTTTACCTTAAAACTATTACAAATTATCCTCTCTGCGTTCTTCATTCTTTAACATAACACAGTCCGATTTTATGGAAGCCGTTTCTTTCAAGCTGAGGGATAAAATAGCCGGGGATGCCGATGTCGGTAAAGAGCATGGCGTGAGCGCTTTTTTGCTCACCTATTTTGCAGATGTGCTGCAAAAGCGCTTTTCCTAAACCGAGTCCGCGGTATTCGGGCAATACCCGTAAAAGCGGAATGGAAAAGCAGCCTTTCTGCGGCAGCTCCGTCAGTAGACAAAGGGCGCAGATATCTTCTTCTGCACGAACGGTAATAACCGCCGCCTCTGTAAGCATCGTATCGGAAAGCAAAAACGACTGATGCAGCGTATCAAGAACCGATTTGATAGGGACATCGCCGTTTTCGTCATTGCCGCTGAAATTGCCGGCGTTTTTCCGGATAAACTGCCGTAAAAACTCACCGTCAACGCCTTTCTCTTGCTGCACCTCAAATGAAAAGTCCATCGTCAGCACACTTTCAATATCTTCCGCTTCTTCTTCAAAACGCAGCCGTTCAAGTCCCCAGAGGCTGCGGAGCTCGTTATACCATTTGTATACCGCTTTCCTCATCTGGGCATCCTTAAAGCGGCGCCACTGCCGCTCAAACATCGGATGCGCTTTTAAGAAAGCTTTATAGCGGCGGAACACTCCTGTCCTCTGCTCCAATACCGACCGCAATTCTTCACGTAATAAAGGATTATGAACTTGTAAAGCGAATTGCTCCATAAGGCGGAAACCGTGAGCAGGCGTCCATTCGGGTATATCGTAATACCGCTGATTACCGATACCGGATTCATCCTCACCGGATACGTCTTCATCGACGCTGTCTTCTTCAACGCAAAAGCCTTGCTCTGCATCAAAGAAAAAAAGACCGTTCTGGTTTTCCATAGCAAAAATAATATCGTCCGTCATGTCAGGGGATAAAATAAAGTTCATACCATTTGATTTTATCACAAAATAGTTGTAAGATATACCGTCATGCTATCGGCATGCCGCTCAGGCGGCAATTTTAATGAGGCTCTATAGGAGGTCGTATATGAGTGATATTGTGTATGTTGAAGGACGCGAGATTCTGGATTCCCGCGGAAATCCTACTGTTGAAGTTGACGTTGCTTTAAGCGACGGTAGTTTCGGACGCGCATGCGTACCGTCAGGCGCTTCCACCGGCGAATTTGAAGCTCTGGAAATGCGCGACGGCGACTCAAAACGGTACGGCGGAAAGGGCGTGTTGAAAGCTGTCGATAATGTGAATACCGTTATCGCGGAAGAATTGGAAGGCATGGATGCATTGGAACAAGCTGAGATTGACCAGACCATGCTCAATTTAGACGGAACTCCGAATAAATCAAAGCTCGGTGCAAATGCCATGCTCGGCGTTTCGATGGCCGTTGCACGGGCCGCTGCCGATTATGTCGGCTTACCGCTCTACCGTTACTTAGGCGGCGCTCATACATTGCAGATGCCGGTGCCTATGGCGAATATCATCAACGGCGGAAAGCACTCCGACAATAAAATCGATTTTCAGGAATACATGGTCATGCCGGTGGGCGCCGAATCTATTCATGAAGCGGTACGTATGACTGCGGAAGTATTCCATGCATTAAAAAGCCTTTTAAAGGCTGACGGCAAAGCAACATCTGTTGGAGATGAAGGAGGTTTTGCTCCCGACATCGATAACGAAGCAGCTCTCGAATACATTATGAAAGCAATCGATAAGGCCGGCTATAAGCCGCGTACCGATATAGCGATCGCGCTTGACTGCGCATCCTCCGAACTGTTCGATGAGGGCGGCCGCAAGGGGTATAAATTCTGGAAATCAAATCCCGGCAAGCTGTTCAGTGCCGAAGAGATGATTGAAATCTACAAAAAATGGATCAACACATATCCGATCGTTTCAATCGAAGATCCGCTTGATCAGAATGATTGGGAAGGCTATGCCCGTTTGACAAAAGAACTTGGCAACAAGATACAGATTGTCGGCGACGACTTCTTTGTTACCAATACCGAGCGTTTGCAGCGCGGTATAAAGGAAAAGGCTTGTAACTCCATTCTGATAAAGCTCAATCAAATCGGAACGGTAACAGAGACTATCGATGCCGTACGTATGGCGCAGCAGGCCGGTTACACTGCCGTTATTTCCCACCGTTCAGGCGAAACCGAAGACGCTTTTATTGCCGACCTTGCCGTTGCGCTCGAAGCGGGTCAGATTAAAACCGGTTCAATGAGCCGCAGCGACCGCATCGCAAAATACAACCAGCTCATCCGCATTGAGGAAGAACTCGGCTGTCAGGCCCGTTATGCAGGCGCTGCTACTTTTGCGCGGTACGGTTTCTAAGAGCAGCCTTTAAAAACTGCCGTTTTTAGGGGCAGCTCAGTATGGTGGAAGCGGATATCCGGGACATTTCAAAAACGGAATAGGCGCCGTGATGTCCGCTTGTGATTTGCAAAAGTACATGCTTATTTAAGCATTACAAATTAAATCTAAGAGGAGTAGGTTATGAAAAAAATTATTGCAACCGATAAAGCGCCTGCCGCTATCGGACCGTATTCTCAAGGGGCTGCCGCAAACGGCTTTATTTTTACATCAGGCCAGCTGGCAATCGATCCTAAAACCGGCGACTTTGTGCCCGGCGGTATTGCAGAGCAAACCCGTCAGTCGCTGCTTAACTTGAAAGCAGTTTTGGAAGCAGGCGGCAGCAGTCTGTCCAAGGTATTGAAAACAACTGTCTTTTTAAGCGATATGAATAACTTTGCCGAGATGAACAAGGTGTACAGCGAAATTTTCGGCGCTGAAGAACATCCGGGACGCTCCGCTGTAGAGGTAGCCCGCTTGCCGAAAGACGGATTGATTGAAATTGAAGCCATTGCTCTTGCATAAATCGATGGTTATGCCGCTGCTTTTTGCAGCGGCGCTCCCTCTGTTTTTTGCTTGTACAAATAAAAATCAATCAAACGCGCTGCCTGTCCGGCAGGATGCTGAGATGGAACATGTGCGGCGCATCAGCCGCTGGCAGTATTTTCAGACAAATGCCGACGGTTCCGTAGTACTGAAGCCCGCAGCGGCGGTAACGGAGATACCGGCAGTAGCATTCCGCCCATGGACTGAGGCTGTCCGTGTGGCGGATAGCTGTATCGTGCATGCGCCGCTTTTCCTTATCAATAAGTGCGGCTTGTATTCCCTTGACGAACTGAAATCGGAGAGACAGCTGCCTGTCCGCCATGACCTTTTCAAGCGCACTACTGCGGGAACCGTTTACTGTATCGGTACCCAGTATTTTATCCGTATATATCAAAATTCCGTTTTTTTGCCGGACAGCAGCGCTGATAATGAACATTTCCTTTTACGCGCCGATACCAACGCCGGTTTTTATATGCCTGCTGCGGTAGTGCGCCGTTTACAGCTCCCCGCAACAGCTCAATGTAAAATACTGGATTATGCAAACGGAAACTGGTACGCAAGTTTTAAGGCCGACAGCGGCGCCGGTATTTCATTTTTTTATGTAAAATGTAAAGATTTTTCCGGCTTTACTAGAGATGACGCTTTCATGCATATAGAGCATATCTCAGCGGAAGACTTTCGAGCCGCTTGTGAACCGGTCAGTTACCGTTCCATGCCGCAGATTTTAAAAGAACTCGCGGATACTATTGAAAATCAATCCGCTTTGTACATACGGGTATTCACAAAAGATCAAACGCACGGCGCTGTGTTCTTAAAACCGGCAGCGATCCGAAACGGCACAGCCGATTCGGATAGTATCAGCGAGGGGTATACCCTTGAAGGGCATGCGCTCTATTATATGCGGGAGGGAGACAAGCATACGGCAGCAATTTTGTTACCGGACGGAACACTTGCCTTTAATACGAGTGAGCTCGGTACTCATACAATCCGGCTGCCGGCGCTGCCCCGGAACGGTAAATACACATCGTTTTTTCTTTCCGATACGCAGATAACCGCTGCATGGGAAGAAAGCACATTCTATCAGGTTGGGCGAAGCGGTTTCTTTACTGCACGTCTTGATGAACTGCTGCGGTAGCGCCGGTTACCGATATCGCAATGGTCATGGAGACGTGTAAACGGCCGTGATGGTGATGACAGCTACGGTAGTCAGAGCATATTTATATACTTCATTTAAAAAAGAATGAAACATATTTTATTCGTGCGGGGTATATTGATTATGCGTTACATCCGCGGCGTCATTCTACCATTTACTTAACCTGTATTGCCGCAAAGGCAATATCAGCGTTGAAGCGGGTGTTAATTTGCTGATTTTCTATAATCGTTACGGATAAACGGCGCTTGTTTCTCTTCCGATAATAAAATCTTATATTTTGCCGGCTGCCGGTATGCGTTACCATGAACTTCTCTACTTCTATATGTTCTTAATTTCTCCATATCAAAAGTTGCGATATATATTCCTTCTTCCTCCCCGGCTTCTATTATTAATGTATCTCGCGAATATGGTTCACCAATGTTATAGGCAATACTGTCAAATGCTGTAGAATGACCATTACAATCAGGTTTTCCTTTTGGATAATTAACAGTTGCAATGCCAACCATATTTTCAAATGCTCTTGCTCTTAATTGTGAAATTCTATTAATTTCCATTGGACATGCATTCGGTACAAGTATTATTTCTGCACCTTTGAGCATGAGTATTCGTGCACTCTCAGGAAATTCTCTATCATAACAAATCATTGAACCTATTTTTACACAACCATGCTCTGTATCTAATTCAGATACATAAAAATCATTACCGGGCATTAAATCTTTTTCATATCCAAAAGTACATATATGTACTTTTGCATAGGTATATAGTTCTTTGCCAAATCTATCAAACAGACAGATACTGTTTCTTGGTAATGGATCATACTTTTCAAGAAAGGTTATACCGATAGCCATTTGTAATTCTTTCGCTAAACCTGAGAATGAACGTATAAACGTATCATTTTTACTAATTGCTTTACTCTTTAATTCATTTACAGATTCAGGTATTTCGTAACCGATACTCCACATTTCAGGAAATAATGCTATATCTGCCCCCATGTTTTTTGCCTTGCGGCAAGCTGCTATACCGATATGCATATTTTCAACAAGAGATTTTCCCGGCGTTAATTGTAGTAAAGCTATTATAATTTTGCTCAATTGCGTACTCCTTATTGTATTAATCTTCTCAAACATTGGTCTAAACCGCAACACGGCTTGTCCGCAATGTCGGCTTTGGAAACGGTATTATGTGTTTTTCAATTACATTGAATCAGCTTTTTTCTGATGTTCTTCCATAATCGGATCCCAATAATTACGATATTCCTGTTCGTATTGTGTATTTTTTGCAGAAATCCCATATGTGATCAGTTTTGAAATTAGACGGTCTCTTAATTCAAAAAGACTTTGTGTTTCTTTCCAATAGCTAAAAAAAGATGTGCTGACTCCTTTTATTATGTTTACCGGTAAATTATCATCCGAATATGCAATTTTATATACTAAAGGCATTTTAACTACATCTGAATAATGCCAATGATGTCTATGTACAAAAGGCTTGTTTAAATATCGTTTGCCGTTAATATAACATTGAGACTCATCAATAGGCACAATTTCCAAAATTTCTATTTCATCAATTGATTTCGGAATATACCAATGAATTTCTACCTGATGATTATTCAACACTTTCCATGTGCTTTGGTTGTCGTCATCATCATAGTTTTGGAAAAACCAAGCTTTATCGGAATCAACAATTTCTTTTGCCTTTAAATCGAGGTTTCTTGATCTTGAATAGGTGTAGGTATACTTTGTGTAAAAATTAAAGTGATTATCTTCTCTATAACCTTCACCGGAATATGTGTTCTTATCCGGAAGAGACCAGTTTCCGCATTTTAAATATTCTTTTAATTGGTTTGCCGTTTTCGGTTTAATAAATTCAGGCTGAAAATGCGATAAGTAACCGCCGAACACCCAACCGTATTCAGCTTTATCGTCTTTCCATTCATAAGGCGGAATTAAAATTTCAACCCATGGAGCTGTAATTTCGTCGATTGTTTCTTCTTTCCCGACAGCAATAATTTTTACAGGTAATCTGTGCGGCAATCCGCAAAGGCGATTTGATTTTAAAGACGGATAGCCTCTCACTTTTAATCCTTCTTCGGAATTAATATACATTGTATCAATCACTGTGCCGTTTTCATAAAAATTATTTCTGTCCGCAAAAACCGATGTAATTGTTAAAATCGATACTAATAAAGTTAAAAAAATCTTTTTCATATTTTTTCTCCAAAATTACACCGTGTAATGTACACATACTACCGTTTAACCTGCATAGGTCTTCTTTTTAGCTTTTATCAAAAAATCAATTACGCTTTTGTCCATTTTATTC
>CAJPOL010000020.1 GCA_905372265.1 uncultured Treponema sp.
GCCGGCATGCAGCAGCGACAGAGTTCCGCCGCATACGGTTGCCATAGAAGAAGAGCCGTTCGATTCCAGAATTTCGGAAACGACACGGATCGTATAAGGGAACGCTTCCCTACTCGGAATCATCGGAGAAAGAGAGCGGTGAGCAAGATTCCCATGCCCTATCTCACGCCGTCCGGTACCGAGTCTTCCTACTTCGCCGACCGAATAAGGAGGAAAATTATAATGCAGGATAAAGTTCTCGCGGCGGTCGCCTTCAATATCATCATATACCTGTTCATCAAAAACGGTACCTAAGGTAACCACTGCAAGCGATTGCGTCTCACCGCGGGTAAAGACTGCCGAACCGTGAGGACGGGGTAAAACGTCTACCTCGCATGTAATGGGACGGATATCTTCCAGCCCGCGCCCGTCAACCCGTACGCCTTTATTCAAAATGTTTTCGCGCAGAATATGGTACTCCATATCATCGAATAAAGCGGAAAACAACTTTGACTGTACATCATCGTTCAGCTGATCGGCATATTCCGCTGCAACCGCTTTCTTTACCGCATTGCAGGCGCTCCGGCGCTCCGCTTTTCCAGCCGTATACAGCGCCTTTGAAAGTTCAGGATATGCCTTTGCATAAATAGCATCTTTATTTGCAAGAACAGCGCTCATCGGAACGAGCGGCAGTTTTTCTTTTCCGCAGGCCGCACGGAGCTCATTTTGCAAGGCGCACATCTGCTTAATAAACTCATGCGCTTTTTCTAAAGCTGTCAGCATGATTTCTTCGGAGACCTCATGAGCGCCGCCTTCAACCATTGTAATTCCTTCGGCCGTTCCTGCAACGACGATTTCCATATCCGCTTTTTCAATCTGACTGAATGTAGGATTAATCACAAAGTCGCCGTCAATATATGCAACGCGCGCTCCGGCTACCGGCCCGTTAAAAGGAATATCGGAGATGACAACCGCTGCCGAGCTGGCAATAACGGCAAGAATATCGGGAGGATTAACCATGTCGGAAGAAATACAGGTCGGTACAATCTGGATTTCCCGGCCGAATTCTTTTTCAAATAACGGACGCATCGGCCGATCGATAAGCCGCGATACTAAAATTTCTTTATCCTTAGGGCGCCCTTCACGTTTGATAAAGCCGCCCGGTATTTTTCCTGCTGCATAATATTTTTCATTATAATCAACGGTAACCGGCACATAATCAAGCCCTTCAACAGCTGAAGACGAGGCGCACACCGTTGCAAGCACGGCCGTACCGCCGTATTGCGCATAAATAGCGCCGTTTGCCTGTTTTGCAAGATGTCCGGTTTCTAAAATCAACTCTTCATTTCCAATCTTATACGTTACTCTCTGTCTCATAATACTTCCTTATCATTAAAAGCCCCGTCTCTTTAAAAGAGACGGGAAAATATTTTTCTTATTTACGCAAGCCCAAGTCCTTAATCAGAGCGCGATAGCCCTCAAGATCAGTCCGCTTGTAGTATTTGAGCAATCGTCTGCGCTGTCCTACCAGTACCAATAGCCCCCGCTGACTGCTTTTGTCTTTCTTGTTCATTTTACAGTGTTCGGTAAGCTGACGAATCCGATCCGTCAACAAAGCAATCTGTACTTTCGTATTACCGGTATCTTTTTCATTTGCTCCGAATTTTGCAACCACTGAAGCAGTGTGCTCTTTTGTAAGTGCCATTTCTTACTCCTTTCGTATAAATTGTATCGTTTGTATGCGGTTCCCAGCGGCGCATAAAGCAGGAACGCCTTGAGAGGACACCTCAAGTACGGAATCGGTTATCCGTATATGCGCAAGGCTCATTTCTTCCGCACACGAATACACCTGCGCCGTATACCATCCGTTCATGGGCAGTATTTGCTCTATCGACGATGTATCGATGAAGCATTTTTCCGCAGCCGGCCGCTGAGCTATTTTTGAAACATCTAAAAAAAATGGATACCCAAGGAGATCTTTTGCAAGGGTGAAATCAGCCTGTTCAACAGCTTGCCGTATTGCGCTCGAACTGATACGCCCATACCGGCCGGAACATAGCTGTTCAATGGAATCAAAACAAAAGCCCTTTGTTGAAGCAAGGAGACGTAACGTCTCCAAACCCGTATCATGGCGATACCCGCAGATAAAATCACTGCCGACGGCAAGGTATTTTATGCGGATAGTTTTCATTAGAATATCAAAAAATACAGTTCCTCTTATTTTAGCAAAATCTTCTGAAAAGTCAATCAGTACGGTAAATACAAAGCCATAGCCTTCAAATTTCCGCAGCCGCATCTCCAAGGTTGACACATCGCCGGAATATGCCGTGCCTGCTTTTTGAAAACGGGGTGAACGGCGGAACGTAATAAGCCCGGCAGGAACACCATACCGTGAGGCGGCTTGCAGCACTGCATGGAAAATACGCTCGTGCCCGCGGTGCGGCCCGTCAAAACCGCCTATGGAAAGCGCCGCTCCTTGAGAAAACGCCGGCTGCGCATAGCGTATTACATCATCCCAATACAAAATATCCATACATTCATCGTTTTGTTTTCAAGAGTATTCCTATACAAAATCAGGTAAAATCTCAGAAACACCATCTAAAGAGTCAAACTGTTTTTTTACACAGGAAATAACTTTAGCGGTCTTTACGTCTATAACCGTCGCAGAAAGATACATTTTGTTTCCCAGTTTTATTCGTGCGGAGGGTTTAATACCCCGACGCCCTGCGTCGTAACAAAGGGTATTAAACCCGACTGCAACCACCTTATGAGAACAACAACCCCGACGCTTGCGTCGGGGTTGTTGATTATTTGCCTCGGCTTATAACAGAAGCGCCGGAAGCAGCGCCGAGCCGGATGTTTTTTTCGCTGTCCGCCCAATCTCCGGCTTGAAAGTTCATTTCTTTGAGCAGCTTATTAAAATTATCGCGGTCAACAACATAAACTTTACCCGTAGAAACAAGCTCCGCTCTATACAACTCCGTTATGCCTTCTGCTTCTTCTGAAACTGAAGTTTCCGAACAGGTCTATTTTAAGATATTACATCATATTTTCCGACCCGACAAGACCAAAATTCCGCCGCTCTTATTCTGCGGACAACACGAACATTGTACTTCCTTGTACAATATTCATGCCCAGTTTTTCTCAGGAAAAACTTGCTGCTAATTAGCATCACCGCCATCCGTGGCAGATATGATAAAACGACCTGTTGCGTTTACCCCATCCGTCTTATCACCCCTGATTGAATACAGTCTCATAATGAAACCGGTTACCGTTTTTTGTGATCAAACCTGTGCAGCGTCCGCTGTAAAACACCGCGATGGTTCGGCCGTCAGAAAGCGGCTGCACACCCGTAAACCAGTGCCCGCTGATGGGCTTCCCATTCATAAACGCAGGACAATATTTCTCTTGAAGCTCTGTTGTTTGAAAATGGATGGCGCGGGCAATTTCTTCGCTTAAAGACAACGCCGCCCGCTTTATCTCTTCTTCGGTAATCAAATACGGAGCGCTTTCCATATGTACAGCAGCGCTTCCGAAAGGCGGTAGCGCCGAACCGCCTGCCGCTTGTTCAAGGGTAAACGGCCCGACCGCTGTTCTGCGGAGCGCATACACATAGGCGGCGGAACCGCAGCGGTGCGCAATGTCCCGCACCAATGAGCGGATATACGTTCCTTTTGAACAGCGTACACGCAGAACGGCACCTAGCACTTTTTGCGCCGTATTCAATGCTGCTATATCCGCTTCGGAATGTTCGGCGCCCGTATCAGCGACCGACGCATAAAAAATTTCTTCGATGTCGATGCTATAGATGGTAACGGTTCGAGGCGGTACGGTTACCGCTTCTCCGCGCCGTATTTTATCGGAAAGCCGCTCCCCGTTTTGCTTGACGGCGGAATAAACAGGCGGTACTTGCTCAATGGTTCCGGTCAGCTGCCGGATTGCCGCAATAAAGTCGGCATACACCGGAAGCGGTTTTTCGGCGATGACGGTTCCTTCAGGATCGAGCGTATCGGTTTCTTTCCCAAAATAGAACAGCACACGATAGGTTTTATCAAAATCCGTGATATACGGTACAAGTTTGGTCAGTTTTCCGGAAAGCAATACGAGTAAGCCGTCTGCAAAGCTGTCGAGCGTACCGGTATGGCCTACTTTGCTTGTTCCGAGCAGCCGTTTCACCTGCCCTAAGGAGGCAAAACTTGTTATACCGGCCGGTTTTGCAAAAGGAATGATAAGGTGAGGCTCAGTTTTCGGCATTGCCTGAATTGGGTTGCCGTTCTAACGCTTCAAGTTTTTTTATCATATTAAAACCGCCCTCAATACTTTGATCATAGATGAATGTAAATTGAGGGCATTGGTGAATATGAAGCTTTTTTGCTAAACTCGTGCGGATAAACCCCGCAGCATTTTCTAAACCGCGCACCCCTTGCTTTGTCTCATGTTCATTCATAAAGCTGGAAACATAGACCTTTGCATAGGAAAGGTCGCCTGAAACCTCCACCCGATTGATAGAAAGAAAATGAGACACGCGCGGATCTTTAATTTTCCCTGAAAAAATCAATTGGGAAATCTCTTCGCGGATTTGTTCTGCAAGTTTATCCAGTCTGAATTCGCTCATTCCCCGCCCTCTTCGGTATGGGCCTCAGGCGCTTCATACTTTTGAGTGTCTTTCAATTTACGGGCTACTTCTACCATCTCAATAATTTCAAGCTGATCACCGACTTTTACATCCTCAAAATTTTCAAGTCCGATACCGCACTCAAATCCCGCAGCAACTTCCTTGACATCATCTTTGAACCTGCGTAAGGAAGCGAGTTTGCCCGAATGCACCACAATGCCGTCACGGATAAGATGTACGATGCTATTACGTTTGACGGTTCCTTCAAGAACATACGAACCGGCGATATTACCCACCTTGGGAACCCGAATAACATTCCGGATCTCAACCATCCCGACAACCGTCTCTTTAATGTCAGGACTGAGCATTCCTTCCATCGCCTGTTCAATTTCCTCTACAGCTTTATAGATGATATTGTACTTGCGGATATCGACCTTTTCCTGTTCCGCAAGCATCTTTGCCTGCGGCGTAGGCCGAACATTAAAGCCGATAATAATCGCATTGGAATCGGCTGCCGCCAGCATAACATCGGAATCATTGATAGCGCCTGCGGAAGCGTGAATAACATTTAAGCGCACTTCTTTGGTTGAAAGTTTTTCAAGCGACTGTTTTAAGGCCTCTACCGACCCCTGCACATCGCCCTTTATAATGACTTTCAGTTCAAGGATTTCTCCCTCAGTGATGGTTTCGTAGAGATTGTCGAGCGTTACCTTTTTCACATTGCGGGAATCTTCAAAGCGTTTCAGCTCCTGCCGTTTAGCAGACACCTGACGGGCAATCCGTTCGGATTCGGTAACATGGAAAGGATCCCCCGCATTGGGCATTCCCTCTAAGCCGAGTATCTCAACCGGCATACTGGGGGTCGCTTCATCGATTTTTTCCCCTTTATCATTGAAGATGGCTCGGACACGCCCCGAATAGACGCCTGCAACATACGGATCGCCTGTACGCAGGGTACCGCGCTGCACGATAATCGTCGCAACGATACCCCGTCCGTGATCGATCTTCGATTCAACAACTTTTCCTTCTGCACGGCACTCATAATTTGCGGCAAGCTCAAGAACCTCAGCCTGCAGCAGGATAGCATCCAGTAAGTCATCAATACCCTGCTTCTGTAAAGCGGAAATAGGAACATAAATCGTCTCGCCGCCCCACTCTTCCGGCGTCAATCCCAATTCGCTCAGTCTGGTTTTGATCTTGTCCGGATTCGCTTCCGGCTTATCAATCTTGTTGATGGCGACAATGATGGGAACTTTTGCATCCTTTGCGTGGTTCAGCGCCTCTATGGTCTGCGGCATAACGCCGTCATCGGCGGCGACAACCAACACGACAATATCGGTAACCTCAGCGCCGCGTGCGCGCATCATCGTAAACGCCTCGTGACCGGGCGTATCAAGGAAGGTAATATTTCCTTTCGGCGTGGACACCATATAGGCGCCGATATGCTGCGTAATACCGCCGAACTCCCGCGCAGTAACATTGGTACTGCGGATGGCATCAAGCGTTTTAGTCTTTCCGTGATCGACATGCCCCATGATGGTTACTACCGGCGGACGCGTAATCAATTCAGCGTCCTCATCACCGGAAGTTTCGATAATCGTCTCGTCATATAGGCTGACAATTTTAACATCGCAACCGTATTCGGAAGCGAGAATAGTTGCCGTATCCGCATCGATAGACTGATTCATCGTAACCATCATTCCCATTTCCATGAGCTTCCCGATAAGTTCCGATGCTTTCAGATTCATCTTACGCGCCAACTCCGCAACGGAAATAGATTCCATGATTTCGATATTTTTCGGAACAGCGCTTACCTTCTCTTTTGCTTTCTTCTTCTGGTGCAAAAGTTTTTCTTCAAAAAATTCGCTTTCCTGATCTTTACGCGAATAAGTCTTCTTACCCTTAAAAGCTTTTTTATTTGTCTGCTGCTTATTGGTTTCGAGCGGCATCGGGCTCGCCATTGTACGTCCGCCTGCCCCGCGGTTCTGACCGCCTTGGAAGCCTGTCCCCTTATTAAAACTGCCGCGCTGCCTATCCTGCGAATAGCCGCCTTGACGGGTACGGCCGCCCTGATCGGCGCGTCCGCCGCTGTGTTGTCCGCCGCGCGAATCGGCATTTGCACGCGCCTGACTTCCTGAGAAGGAGGACTTTTTCCGCTGACCCTGATTTTGGAAGCGGTTACTCGGTTTATTCCCTCCTGCGAGGTTACCCGCTTTCCGGTCAGGACGCTTACTGCTTAAATCAAGCGAGCGCACCTGACTTTTGGGATCAACGATGACTGCAACATCGCCGGTATCTTTCCGCTGCGGCTTGTCATGACGGTTCCTATCCTGCCGGTCGCGTTCCCCGCCGTATTGTTTTTGAACACGGCGCACCTCTCCGCTCTGTCCCTGCGCCGAGGATTTTCCGTCAGTACGTTCGCTGTTTCTCTTCTGTTCGGAACTTGGAGCATGACTATCCGGCGCTTTTTTAGGCGCTTCCGCTTCCGGCGGCCGCACAGGCGCTTTTTGCGTATCTTTTACAGCACCATCCGCCGCAGACACCGGCCGGGAAACGGGTCTCACTTTACGCTTTACAGAAACGGTCCGCTTCGGATTCTGAGCGGGCTCCCGAGGCTCTTGCACTGCCGGCACTGCTGCCGGTTCGGTTTTTGCTTTTTTGAGAATAACCTTTTTTTCCTGTGTGCTTCCGAAATCTTCAGCCATATAGCTCCTATTCTTCGTCCTCATATTCAAAACTTAAACCGACACCACAGTTGGGACACACTGTCATATCGATCGTAATCTGTGCACCGCATTCGGGGCACTCATATATTTCCTCATCATCAAGGTCATCATTTACCGGCTGCACATCATCGGAAACGCCTTGCATACCGGCCTCATCAGCATCGGCATCTCCACCGACCAGTTCAAAGGATTCGCTGATGGACTCATATAAAGCACGGCCTTTCTCTTGGGATATACCCGGCAGCGCACAGACTTCATCGGCAGACAGGCTCAACAGCTGTTCTACCGTTTGTATATTATTATCATGCAGCGCCGCCAGTGTTTCTTCATCGATTTCAGCGGCATCTTCAAGCAGCACCGCATCATCGCTAAAGAGGTCTTCGGCAGCTTTACGGGTCTCGGAATGAATATCCATTTCTTGGAATTGCTTTTCGGTCTTAACGTCGATACTCCAATCGGCAAGCCGGTTTGCAAGCCGGACATTCAAGCCCTGTTTACCGATTGCAATAGAGAGCTGACTTTCCGCTACAATTGCAAGCGCCGTATGTTTCTCTCCATCCAGAATAATAACCTTTAGAACTTCAGCCGGGGACAGAGCATTAGCAATAAAGACGGTAGGATCGCTTGAATACTCAAGCACATCGATTTTCTCCCCTTCAAGCTCAGTGATAACCGTCTGAATACGTCCGCCCTTAGGACCGACACATGCGCCGACCGGATCAACGTCATCACGGTGGGAAATAACCGCTATTTTTGTCCGGTAACCGGGTTCACGTACAATTTTATAGAGTTCGACAATATTATCATAAATTTCCGGCACTTCAAGTTCCATCAACCGCCGCACAAAGTCGGGATCGGTACGGGAAAGAATTAATTGAATGACATTTGACTGCCGATGCTTTTTTACTTCTTTTATAAGGGCTTTTATTCTATCGTTTGGATGATACGTTTCCTGCGGAAGCTGAAATTTTTTCGGGAGCAGCCCTTCAACTTTTCCCAAATCGACATAGATATTTCCGAGCTTTTCCCGCTGATAGTATCCGATAATAATTTCGCCTTCTTTACTCTTATATTCGGAATAAATCGTATCTTTCTGAATTTCTTTTGTAGACTGATGCACCCGCTGCACGCCGGCTTGAATAGGGCCGCGCTTAAAATCTTTCGGATCAAGTTCAAACAAAAGCTCATCGCCTATTTCACAATCAGGGGCAAGTTTAATAGCTTCGTCAATATCAACCTCTGTAACAGGATCAACGACATCATCAACGATCTTCTTCCGTGCATAAATGGATACCGCCTCATCGCCGAAAGTAACCACTACATTTGCATCCGTTTTAAAAGTCGTTTTATATGCAGCTTTTAATGTTTGTTCAACAATTTTAAAAGCAAGGTCTTCATCCAGATCTTTTTCTTGTGCGAATTTGCGGACATCTTCATTTTTTACGCCAGCCATGAGCGACTCCTTACATTTTATTCAATTTCGCTTTCTTGATATCCCCATACAGGATATCTTGTTGCCCGTCGGAAGTCTTCAAACAAATATGTGTTGAATCCGCAAGAAGCAGCTCCCCTTCAAGCCATTCGGCATGAGAGTTGTCCAGCACCTTCACGTTTTCTCCGATAAACGCTTGGAATTCCCGTGCATTTTTTATCATCCGGCTGAGGCCGGGAGAACTTACTTCCATTTGAATATCTTGCGAATTCAGTAAGACTTCTGCACGCGCTAACAAGGCTCGATGCACTTTTGCGCAGTCATCAATGCCTACACCGGCTTTTGTATAAATAACGGCTTTTATCAGCCAAAGCGTCTTTTGATGAATGATGTGCAATTCCACCAGCTTATACCCCAACCCGTCAACAAGTTGTTCGTAATCGGCGAAATACGGAATAGCTTCTTTCTGCACATATTCCATTGCGTCTACTCCCGTAAAAATAAAAAAAGAGCCGCTTGAACGACTCCTGCATAGATTAAGGATAATAATGTTCCTTGTACGAGACTATCACAAAAAAAAAGTTTATGCAAGAGCAGAAAAAAAGGCCTTGCAATATCGAAGAGTTTTTAGAAGCAAAAGTTCCCGTTATTTTTTTTCCCACATTAATTCTGCGAATTTCGTTTTATCGTAATAAATGTATTTTGAGTCTTTATAGTCGTAATTTTTATCGATGTAGCGTAAAAGCTCATCATCATAAGCATCGGTTGTAATCGAATATATTTTTTTTAACGCATTAAGCGCTTCTTTCTTTGATTCATATATTCGGTCAAATGCCGTCCCTTTTAGGAGCCGTATTTCAGGGAAAATATTCATTCCGTATAAAATATTAAACACAATATCGATTTTAGGCAAACGGGCAGAGTTTGGAATTCCGGTAATGCCGGTAACGATTCTTCCCTGTTCTTCCCATGCGCTTTCGGTTGCAAACCAATGAATATACGCCCGCTTTTGGGAAGCCTCATCCATTTTTCTTAAAAAAAGAGATATATCATCGGTTATGAGGGAAAGAGAAGAAACCACCACGTCATATTTTTTATCAATTTTATAATCTTCCCAAAAACTTTGGACGGTATCGACGTTTTGAATATTGCGTTTTTTACTTTCTTCTTTAAAAAACTCGATCATACCCAAAGCAGGCTCGATTGCCGTTACATGCTTTGCCTTTGCCGCAAGTTCAAAACTGATTATTCCCGGCCCCGCACCTATTTCCAATACGGTTTCCTCAGGCTCAATTCTGATACCGGAAGCCCGTCTTTTTCCGTCTTCCCAAAGATGAGCAGAAGCCGCATATGCAGAAGCCTCTTTCTTACTCATCTTTTTTATTTTTTCCCGCTCTGTGAGAGATACCGCAAAAGAATTGGCTTCTTTCCAAATTTTACCGTAATCTATTTCCATTTATTTAATTTATACGCCTGCAAACTTGCTTCTGCTTGAAACCACCGCCGTCCTTGGCGATTCTGCCTCTCCAGCGCGTTTGCAAATAGCGGAGGTAGATACAAGGAGCTAGGCAAAAAAGTACCGCAGGCGTATCTTCGATACGTTGAGGACACTTTTTTGCCGTGCGACGCAGTAGATGCCCCGCTATTTGCAAACGATCAATTGATTTTTTCCAAATAGGCCTTCGTAAACACCACATCCGGTATTGCAGAGGTGTCAAAATCGGAAAGTACCTGCGTGGTTTTTTCGCCCTTGTTAATCTCGTTGATGTAGATAGACTGAGAAGCCCAGTTGTAGTTGCCGATTTTGACATATTTCGGAATGAGCGTGGTACGCATAAGTCTGCCGCTTGAACCGTAGCTTTCTATTTTTAAGATAAGCGGATTAACTTTCCGTACGTAGAACTTTTCCTGCGCATAGGTCGCCTCGGGCAACAGTGTTTTCAGCATGACTCCATAAACTTCAAACTTGCCGACTTTTGTTTCCTCAATATTCACAATTTCATAGGCACGTCTGAATTCGGAACGTTTTTTAACGTCGGACACTTTAGTATCGGAATCCCCGATTGTACGTTTCAGCGAAGAATGGGTAAATTGATGCGATGTAGGATCATACACCCACACGTTATTTTTTTCTTGCAAATAACCGGTACCCTTATCCGCTTCAGGCGCAAGCTGGATAAGCGTAGTTTGATCTTTTTTATCGCGTCTAAATAATCTGTACTGATGAGCAGATTTCGGCTCGCTCGGTTTTTCAATAATGAGCGAAAGGGTACAGCTTATATCCTGATCAAAGTTAGCCGATTCGTACTGTTTTTCCAGAATACCGTACATCTCTTCCGTGCTCGGTATTTGCGCAAAAAGAGAAAGCGGCAGCATACCAAAAAGCGCTGCAGCCAATACAACCGCATATTTTCTCGTCACCATTTTCTTATTCATCATTATCTCCTAAATTCTAAAAATTTTAAGCAGTCTCTGTTTAATACGGCTCTCATTCATCGGTTACAAGACAGCCGAAGTTAAGCGGTATACTTCTTGCGTACCCAAGCCGGTAACCTTCGCAATATTTTCTATTGATAAGCCAATGCTCAATAGATTCTTCGCTGTCTCAATAGCCTTTTGGTGAGAGCCTTCTTCTAAACCTTCTTGTTTACCTTGCCGGATGCCCTGTTCCAAGCCTTGCTTGATACCTCGCTCCATGCCTTGCCGTTCGGATTCATGAATCATGGAAATACGGTCGCTTTCATACCGACCGGCAGCCATATAGCGTTCCCGCTCTTTATCGTCAAGGTAAAAGTTATTCATAACCTCATTGGCTTTCGCCATCACAGGGTTCTCCTGCGCTAATTGTGCTCGCACATCGTTATCCTCCGTTTTTATGAACAGTAACCATTTTTCTAACTCCGTCATATCCGTATCGTCCGGCGCAATCCCCTTACTTACTCGAACGCAGCGCTTCGGCAGGAATCATATTCGCAGCGCGTACGGCGGGGCCGAGCGCTGCAAGAATTGCCAGACATGCGGTCAGCAGGAATTTTAAGCAGATAACCGCCGGCGACAGTATCCACAAGAAATGCCCGTTAGTAGTCAGCATACTCATCCATGAGTCAATCGATATGGGGATAAAGCTGATAATCTGCATGATAATCAGCGCAAGCGCTAGCCCTACAACAGCGCCGATGACCGAAAGAAAACCCGCTTCCGACAAAAACAAGAGGCTGACTTTAAATCTGCTGACGCCGCAGGAGCGCATCGTGCCGATTTCCCCTTTCCGTTCATGCACTATCATCCTGAACGTATTGGAAATACCGATCATCGTAACAAGCAAGAGTACGAGCAGCACCCCGAGGCTAATCCGCTGTATGGTTTGAGAGAGCGTTACCATCTGCGGCGCAAAATCGTAAAAGGTCATAACGGCATATTTTTGTCCCTTCCATGTGCCTTCGTTCAGCTGCCGCAATATCTCTTGACTGGGATTTACAGAATTAAGCTGCGCCGCAAAGATACGATCGGTTACGGGGCCGTGTTCACTCAACCGCTTTTGTAAACGATTGGCGACATCATCCTGTTGATTCTCATTCTTTAAGAAAATACCGATGGTATCCACATACCCTTGCGGAATCTCAGCAATCTTATTGATAAAATTGAAATCGGCATAAAACTGTAGTTGATCGAATTGACTTTGATCCTGATAAATCCCTTCTACCTGAAATTCAGCGACCGTTGCCTGTCCGCGCAGCGTCCTCGTTTCAAAGAGTACGGTATCATGCAATTTAACATTGAGCGCCTCAGCCGTTTTTTCGGGGATAAAGAGGGCGTTCTCCGTTGTTTTTACCTGTTCCCATCCGCCTTCTTTAAATGCAAAGCTGCCGCGCAACGCTTCTTCCTCATCGAATTTACAACCCGCAATTTTTGTCGTTAATTGTTTCCCTGCAAAAAGCAGCGTGCCGCTGCGTTCAGAACGAATCGTAGTATACAGCGCATCCACTTTCTCTTCTTCGATGATTTTTTGTATTAAATCAACGCTTTTCGGACGCAAATATTGATTAGCCGAATCATATTCCGATTTGTTAGCAGCTTTTTCAGCCCCTATCACATAAACATGCCCGCCGACAATTTTAGCAATCTGATACTCCAAACTCTTTCGGGCGCCGTTTGCCAAACCGTCAATCAGCGTTACAATTAAAAAAGCGAATATAATCGCAATAACCAATAGGGCGCTCCGTCTCTTTTGCCTATTCAAATTCCGAAACGCAATCTTTAGAATATTCATATCCCATATGTTCATATAATGTATAGCCATAGTTTTCCCTTACCTTATTTATTGATGGCTTCCAACGGGCTGACCTTTAACGCAAGCCCGACCGGATACCAGTTTGCAACCAGTCCCGCAGCAAGCATCGCTCCTAATGTACTCAGTACGGCGCCAATAGAAATAGCAGTTTGAATTTTATAGCCGCCGAACATAATTGCAAGCGTTTCGCTCGAAAAACGGATGCCTAAAGCATTGAAGATAAGCCCGACAATAACCGCAAGCGCAATCCCGCATACGGCTCCGATAAACGACAGCAAAAACGACTCCGTATAAAAGAGCCGTTTGACAAACGACCGCTTTGCGCCGATTGCCCGCATGGTACCGATCTCCGCTGTCCGCTCCATAATTGAAACGACAAGCGTATTCATAATAACGATGAGCACTACAACCGCCAACAATATCAACACCGCTATCATCAACACCTGCGTTGTTTGAATGCCGGCGGCATATTGCAGCATTGCTTCATTCCATGGAAGCGCTTGCGAGACGAGACCTTCCTCATCAAACCATTTATTGAGCGCGGCAATCGTTTGCGCCGTTTTGCCGGAATCCTTTAGCTTAACTGCGGCAAAATGCCATGCGTCGGTATCCGCCATATTGAGCTGATTGCGCAATTCGGTACTGCCTAAAAGGTTATTTATATCCATAGCGGAAGACTTGTTTGCAGAAACAGTATCAGCCTGCTCGGGTGCGCCTATATCGTCGTCCGAAAAAAGTTCGTCTTCCGATTTTTCAGAAAGACTCAAGTCGATCGACTTAGGGAGCTCCGTTACGGTCCGCGCTCCCATCGTTACGCCGGCAAGCATACGCGCACTGGTGATATCCGTATAGACAATCATCTGTATTGCAGTGTCAGGATGAGCAAAATTGAAAAAACCTTTTACCGTAACTTTCCGCAGCTTTGCCTTCTCCTTGAAACTCGTTACGACCACTTCATCACCGGCATGAAGTTCCCGTTCATAGTATTTTTCGTACTTTTCTTTTATTTTCTGCGGCACAAGAATAAATTCTGCGCTGTCCGAATCAGGGAATTCGCCCTCATATATTTTAATAGTGTCAAACGTCTTTTTATATGATGAGGGTTCAACGCCGATTGTAACCGAAAACGGCATATAAGCGTAGTTTTCGCCTTTAGGCTCCCACGAATCGGAAATATCCGCAGGCCGCATCATTCCGTAACCGGCAATGATGCCCCGCGTATAGTGCGTTACTTCGGGCAGTTCATCAAGCTTTGCCGCTATCTTGTCTATTTTGGACAGATACGGCATAGACGGCAGCTTTCCGGTGCTAGCCTCTTTAATTGCACCGATAAATGTTACATGCACCCCTTTCTCAAGGGGCTTGCCGGTAATAAAAATATCGCCGCAAAAGTCGCTTTCGCATACGCTTTTAGTTTGCTGCTCTGCGAAGTTCAGTAATCCGAGCCCCAGCACCACTAAAAAGCTGCCGAGACCGATTAATGTCATAATAATCAGCGTTTTTGCCTTATGCGAAAAAAGATTTTTCAACGCCAACTTAAAAATTGTTTTATTCATCGTTATTATCCCTTTTTATATTTTTTCAGGGTGAATCAATGTATCATAATCCGCATCGGTAATATCCCACACTATCGAAGAAAGCAGTGGAATATCCGTTATCCGGATTTTTTGATAATTTGAATACACATACAAGTTCATTTTTTGTTCCGTTCTATTTTTGAACACATAGCGATAGAGCACCTTTGCATCCTCCGGCACATCTATAACAAGTTCCAGCGTAGCTGCCTCACCGCTTTGTCCAATGCTTCCGCCGATAAACGAGCCGATATACTCAAGCTGTTTCTTCTCTGCAAGAACGGTTACGAGGTTTTCTCCGGCGTCATAGACAAAAACAGCTTCTTTGCCTTTGTAATCAGTCTCCGTTACAGCCGCTTTTGCTGTTCCGCCTTTCTCACCGCCGCAACTTACTGCGAACAAACAGCTCACCGCAAAAGCAACCGTCAAACAAAACAGTATCGTTTTTCTTTTCATTGCTGAACCAATCATAACCATCAATCCTTTAAGATATCACCACGTGTCATCTTTTAGATACTCCCAAACCGTCTGAAGACCTGTCTCACGTATTTTCTGAAAAGCATCTGCTTCGCAAAATTATTCCCCTTGCGCAGCTTTCTTAGTTAAATAATTGAGATAGTTCACAAGCGCCTCATAGTAATCCTGCGGCAAAGCTCTTATTTTCTGCTCCAGCATTTCATACGGCATCTTTCCTATTCCTTTTCACGTTTTCCTAATTCCCCATTACAAATTACCAATTATCCATTAACCTTTGTGTCCTCGACGACATTTCCGTCCAAGATTTTAATGCGGTGATCGGTCATGTTGACGATTTTTGCATCATGTGTGGAAAAGATAAAGGTTGTATTGAATTCGCGGCTCATATCCTTCATCAAAGCAAGAATTTGATCGCCCGTTTTTGAATCGAGGTTCGCTGTCGGTTCATCCGCCATAACCAATGCAGGCTTTGTAACCAGTGCACGGGCAATAGCAACACGCTGGCGTTGACCGCCTGAAAGCTCGTTTGACTTATGATGAGTCCAGTCGCTCAATCCGACTTTTTCAATGAGGTGCTCAATCCATTCCTTGCTTTTTTCTTTGCTTTCTTTTGCCTTGCCGAATAAAAGCGGAAATTCGATATTCTCGTACACATCAAGCACGGGAATAAGGTTAAAGGACTGAAAAATAAATCCCAGATACTCATGACGCAGCTGCGTGATTCTTTTATCAAGCCGCGGAGGAATCTTTAAGCCTTTGTTCTTCCTCTTGAAAAGGGAGACAAAGTCTTTTTCTTCGTAGATCGTCTCTCCATTGATGATAAGCTCGCCTGAGGTCGGTGTGTCGATCAGCCCGATCATATTGAGCGTAGTGGATTTTCCCGAACCGGACGGCCCCGAAATAGAGACAAACTCTCCGCTATCGATAGAAAAGTTAATCCCTTTCACCGCTTCTACCAAAACTTTTCCCAAGGGGTACGTCTTGCGCAAATTCTTAACTTGTACAATAGTCATACATAATCTCCTAAAATAAAAATACACAATTCTGTGTTATTCGGCATCGCTTTTCGTTTCAACCAGTATCGGCTTGAGCAATTCAGACAGTTCCTCATGGTATTTTTGCACGAGCTTTGTATCGTCCGGATGGATGATAAAAGGAATCGGAGCATCTCCGTATTCGGAACTTAAAACGGCATATGCAATCACCATTATTTGCAGTATTCCAGTTTTACCATCAAACCCGTATTTCCGAAAGATCGCTTGCAATTTTTTCGGCGCCGGATTCTTTTTAAGAAAAACCGACGCTTGATTGGGATCTTCTTCAACTGCCGCTTGAAAGGACTCAAACCATTGACTTTCCTTAGAATCCCTGCCGTCCAGAATGGTATTGAGGCTTTCATGCAGCTTGTCATGATTTTTGATAAACCCCTTCACGGCTTTTTCGGTTAAGTACGGTTCCGCATTAGGCGTTTGCGCCTGCGCATACAATCCGGCGATACTTAAAACGACAAATGCCATCCCTACAGCAATACTGTTTTTTATCATATTATCTCCTATAAAAGCTCACATCATCTTTTAAAAAGCACCCCTTTAGATGCAGTGATTTGTAATCCGCTTAAATTGAATTATATTATAGAGAATTTCTAAAACTTGCAATTATATGCAGATACTTTTTAAGAATGTTACTTATATATAAAAAAGCAACAGCTCATAAGTTACAGGACGAAACATCCGAGTCTAGGGCACCGAGGGTCGATACGCTATCTTAGCGTTTTTAGATTCCTGTGTAAAAGCGGCATTATCGGCACCTCACGTTAAATCTAACCGGAAAATACAAGCCCTAAGGAAGGGCACAATGGGGTTAGACATGAAAGCACCACAAGAGGAAACTACCGCTTTATGTAATAGTACGCGTGAAAATCTCTTTTCATAGCGACAGCCAATAGCGTATTACCTTTGTCTTGAACGGGTATGTGAAAAAGCGCCTGTTGTCAGAGCGCCTTTCCAAAAAACCGGATGAGCGCGGCTGAGCTTTTTTTCGCTGAGTAATTGTGAAATGAGATTGGCAAGGTCTCCCGCACGCCAGAGAGGCAGGCGTTCATGTAAAAAACGGATAAGCTGCGGAACGGTATACTGCCGTTTATGCGCTGCAACAAATTTGATAAGCGCTTGTTCGTCCTGCGGATATAATTGCGCCGATCCTCCGCATACATCGCAGCCCGAACAGGCAATGCTTTCATCGCCTGCATGGAGCGGTACTGCCCGTTTTTCACCCAACGCCTCCAGTAATACCTCCCTCCGGCAGCGGCCGCTTTCGGCAAAGACAGCAAGTATTTCCGCCCGTTTCCGCTGTTTTTCAGGCATAAGCGCTATCCGGTTCTTATCTTCCGGGCTCCAGAGGAGTACCGCTTCCGCAGGATTTCCATCTCGGCCGCCCCGTCCTGCCTCCTGCACGTATGCTTCAGCGGTAGGCGAGGCATTCAGATGGATAACCGTACGTACGTTTTTTTTATCCACACCCATCCCCCAAGCACAGGTTGTAACAAGGATGGCGTTGTCATGCCGGTGAAACCACTGTTCGACTTCGGTTTTCTCATTCCGCTGCAAACCTGCATGATAAAAACGGATAGCCGTGTCCCGCAGCGTGTACCGTAGAAATGCTGCGGTCTGTTCCGTACCGTTCCGCGTTGCGCAGAATATAACCATAGGACGTTTTCTTGTTGTTACTTCTTGTAAGAGGGCAGGTTCTTTGACCCTGCATTGCCGCACCGTGTAAAAGATATTTGTCCGGTCGGATTCTCCGCGTACTACATGCGCCCGCCCGTCAAAGAGCATACTGCCGATACGGTCAAGCACTCCGTTTCCGGCGGTCGCAGTAAAAGCCGTAACAGCCGGAGGTTTCAGCGTTTCGATAACATGCCGCAGAGTCTGATAGGCAGGGCGGAAACTATCACCCCATTCGCTGACACAATGAGCTTCGTCAACAGCAAGATGCGCAATGCCTCGTTTTGCGATACGGTTCAGTACTGCTTCCTGCATGAGAATTTCCGGATTTGCAATGATAAGTTTTGCAGGCGGTTTACCGTCGGTTCCTTCCAACCGTGCATATTGCACCGCACGCTCTTGCGCATCCTGTCCGCCCCGAAACAGCGCCGGTTCAAGACGGCTTTCGCACATACGGCGCATCTGGTCGCTCATCAACGCCAAAAGCGGGTATATGACGAGGGTCGGCTTATCCAGCAACAGAGCCGGCACCTGAAAACAGAGTGATTTCCCCGCTCCGGTCGGCAAAAGGACAATTTGGCTTCCGCGGAGTATACCGTCCTCATCGTACAGTTCACTGACAGGCTCGCCAGCTGTAGGAAGCGGTTTCCGCTCATGCGCTGCAGCCGCATTTGAAGCATCGACGGCATCCAAAATATTAGCAATAACCAGCCGCTGCCAAGGATAGAGTACTTGAATGCCGAATACCGTCTGCGCGCACAGCGAAACGGCATCTGCCGTTTTTTCCAAACTATACTCAGGATTATCCGACTCGAAAATAACCGGACACTGTTCCGTTTCAAGACATGCAGCATCTTCCGATTCAAAAGAAGGTTCAGCATATTCATTATTAGTGATGTACATGCCTTATATATGTAGCGGAGGGGAACAAACGGCTAAAATTTCTTTCGGTACGCATAAAACTTTTTCGTATTGCAGTTTGACTTCTTATCGGAATTTCACTATTTTCTCTGCATGAAAACACATACATTACAATCTGTTTTATGGCTGGTCATCGCCGGCCTTATGTTGAGCTGTTCTTCAGAAAAAGCACATGCCGCTTCAAAAACGGGTAATCCGGCTGCGGAACTTGCTCAGTTCGGTTTTTATGTCTATAAAGAGCCTACCGATATCGGGGACTTTACCGTTACCTCTCTTTCAGGAGAAACTATAAGCAGTAAAGATTTTAAAGGGAAAATCACAATGCTGAATTTTTGGGCGACATGGTGTCCTCCTTGCCGGGCGGAAATGCCTTCCATTGAACGGCTCTATGCAGCGACAAAAGGAACAAAGTTTCAAATTGTTGCCGTTAATGCAGCGGAACGGCGTAGTCAAGTTTCCGATTTTATCGGTAAAAATAAGTACACATTTCCTATTTATATCGATGAAAACGGATCTCTTACCGGCGCATTTGCAGCGCGTGCGCTTCCGACAACATATTTTATCAATAAAGAAGGGAAGTTTATTGCATACCGTGCGGGCGCTTTGGAATATGACCATCCGAAATTGATTGCGCTGCTGAAGGAATTAGCGGATGAATAATCTTTCTTTGCCGGGAATTTTCGGCGCTCTTTTTGCAGGTCTTTTCTCATTTTTAAGTCCATGCGTACTGCCGCTCATACCGGTGTATCTTTCGTTTATTTCCGGAGAAACGCTGGCGGAAATCCGTGAAAAGAAAAATAGCCGTGCATTGCTCTTTTTCCGCAGTCTCAGCTTTGTTCTCGGCTTTACGTTCGTTTTTGTACTGCTCGCACTGTTATTCGGATCGGGCGCACATTTTATCGGAAGCTCGCTTCCCCGTATTATTATGCGGATTGCAGGAGTTGTTGTAATCATACTCGGCATTAATATGGTATTTGATTTTATTCCGTTTCTCCGCAACGAGATAAAGGCGCAGCTGCCTCAGAAAGTCGCCGGATTCTCAAAAGCCTTTTTATTCGGTATGCTTTTTGCAGCGGGATGGAGCCCCTGTATCGGGCCTATCCTATCGTCAATACTGATTTTCGCCGCTCAGTCGGGCAATGCTGTCCGCGCTGCTATTCTGTTGTGCGCTTATTCGCTTGGTCTCGGTATTCCGTTTTTGCTGGTAGGACTCTTCTTTGATAAAGCGGAGCCATTGCTGCGCTGGTTTAAACGCCATGCACGGGGAGTGCGGATAACAGCCGGTATACTGATTATCTTCTTCGGTATTCTGATGCTGACTACCGGATTAACAAGTATCAGCGCTTTCTTTGTGCGGCTCGGGTATACGCTTGAGGAGTACGCTCAAACGGGAACGCCTCCTTTCAGCACAATCGCAGGGGTTTTAGCCCGCTGGCTGCAATTCCAAGGAATATAAAAACTCCGCGAGCTCTGCGCACATTACACCCTGTTTCGAAACCGTCGTTTCGGAACAGGGTGCCTTGAAATACGATGCTCAAAATCGTACTATTTGTGCGTTCCGGTTTCCGTTGGCCTTTGCAGGGCTTCACTATCGCTGCCGGTATACGTTATACAGAGCTTTCCTTTTGCGTTTTCTGTCCCTTGAACATCAGTATCAATTTTTAGAAGCGTAACGGTAAAAAGCCTTTTATGCAGCCGCCGCATTTTTTTATAGCACACCTAAAAAAGAGACGAGCGCGAGAGGGCGGATAATCGGATTTCTGCCAAAAAATGTATAAGGGGAAATACATCTTTTGACAGTACTGCATTACAGGCGCTTTCATTATCCTGTTATATCTTAAATTTTGCTACTTCAAATGCGAGATTTTCTATACTTTCCTTGTTCATTTGACTGATGCTGCTGACTGCTTGTACGGCATTGTTAATTTGCCCCGCTCCCGATGCCATTTCAGCCATACTGTTTGCAATCAAGTCCGACATAGCGCCGAGACGCGTCATCTCTTGCGATACAAGATTGCTTCCGTTCAGCATTTCATGCGAACTATTCTCAATATCGGTTGTCATTGTCTCCAGCTGCTGCATTGCGCTCATAATTCGTCCGCTATCGGAACGCTGTTTTTGCATCGCTTCCATAATGGTATTTTCCTGCTGTTTTGTCTGATCGGCTAGTTGGAAAATAGCATCAAAGTGTTGCGCAATAACAGGGGAGGCTTCGTGAACTTTTTCTATTTTATCTTTTAAAGTCTTCAGTATAGCCGTAATGTTTTTTCCTTGCGTATTTGACTCTTCCGCAAGTTTCCGTATTTCCGCTGCAACAACGGCAAAGCCCTTTCCGGCATCTCCTGCATGAGCTGCCTCAATTGCCGCATTCATTGCCAGCAAATTAGTCTGCGCAGCAATATGTTGAATAACCGTACTGGCGTCAAGTAATACTTCCGAACTTTCATTTACCGACTTCGTTAAATTTACCGTTTCCAGAATGGCAGCTTTTCCGGCATGAGTAGCGGTATGCAGCGCCTCCAGTGTTTTCAGATTATGCTCAACGATTTCATTCACTTCGGCCGTATTTGCTGCCATTTGCGCAGTATCGGCAGTTGAATTTCTAACAACATCCGTTTGAATTACGATATTAGCATTAAGCGTTTCAATAGTCTGCATTATTACTTGCAGCGAAGCTCCTACTGCTATAATACTCGAAGCATGCTGCAGCATTTCTTTTTTTATATTTTCAATATTCGTACTGATTTCATGTACGGTGTCCGCTGTCTCAGTCATGTTAGTAACGAGCTTCTCTCCGACATGCTGCATATTGTCTGTAGTATTTCTGACAGATTGAACGGATACGGCAATTTTCTCAATGGTACGGTTAAAATAGAGTGCTAATCTACCGATTTCATCGTTTTTGCGAATAGGCAAGCGCACTTGCAGGTTGCCTTCTCCTTCGGCAATGCCTGCCAATAGTTCTGTGGTATGGATAACCGGCCGTATGAAGATTCGGATCGAAGCCGCAAAGACTGTAAACAAAATAATCAAAGAAATACCGGTTGCCGCTGCAAAAAAGAATACCAACTGCCGTAAATGTGCAGCGGTTGTTGTTTTGGCAATCAATATAACACAGCCGAAATCGGCAATCGGCAAGCTGATAGGGAATGCTTCCGCATAATAAGGCACGCCTGAAATCGTTTCTTCAAAGGCCGATTTCTTCTTATAGGTATAATCGTTTAAATGCTGTATTTGCAAGTCTTTAACAGGTATAAAAAAACGGGTAGGATCAATTGTATTTACCAATACCTTATCGGTTCTATCGGTAAGAATAACTTGACCGGCTTCAGCATGCTGCTGTGACAATAATACGGCAAGCTGAGAAAGATCGACATCAAACGTTACAACTCCTTTAAAATTTCCCGCGACATCGGTGATACCTTCGACAATAGTCATAACCGTTTGACCGGACGATGTACGGTATGCATCCAGTGATTGCACTGCACCCGGCTTCTGCTTTCCCAATTTATACCACGCACGGGTACGGGCATCATAGCCGTCTTTTCTATCAATTGGAGGGTAGTGTACATAGCCGCCGTTATGTTCCGTTGCAAAGGCTATTCCGACAAAACAGGGATTCTCTTGTTGAAACTGCATACAAAGCTGCATTACGCGTTCTTCATAACTGCCGGGTTCACAAACCATTTTTGAAACGCCCGATGCAGTATGCTTATCTTTATACGAGGTGATATCGGCATCTTCGGCGGTTATAAGTTCTGAGGCCGCAAATGTCCGTATGATATTCGACGTATTCGAAAAATACAGCGAAAGAAGCTGCTCCGTATTTTCAAAATCGGTATGTACGGATTGTTTTAGCTGGAGTTCAAAAAACGCTTTATCCCGCATATAGTTTGCAACCATAAACCCTGCAAGACACAATGGGAAAAAGAGAAACA
>CAJPOL010000021.1 GCA_905372265.1 uncultured Treponema sp.
ATTATCAATTAATGGGGGGGGGGTATACTATTATTATTCATTTTGTCAATCATTTTTCCGTTTCCCCATAAAAATAATGATCTCTTATATGAATTTATCGTAAATGCCGGCTAAAATCTGTGCTTAACGGTAAATTCAGATAATTAATTATACCATGGAAAAGAAAAATCAACAAGATAAAACAAGGCAAACGCTGAATATCGACAATACCTCCGATGCTGTGCCTCAGATATGGTGATTGTTCTCTGAGCTTTGTTTTCATGACTAAAACCTTGCGTGAAAAACCCGATGCTTTTCTACTCATTGAGTTGATAAAAACCGCTATATAGCATATAGTGTAAATGTAGAATAGCAATTTATGGAGCACACTATGCAGGCAATCATTTTAGCGGCAGGAATGGGAAAGAGGCTGCGGTCGTATACGAAAGATGCGACAAAATGTATGGTTAAGGTCAACGGTAAAACCCTGATTGAATATATGATAGAAGCGCTCGTTTCCAATAACATAGAGCGGCTGGTGGTTGTGGTCGGCTATAAGGGACAGCTTTTAAAGGATTTTATTGCGTCAAAGTTTAACACGGAAAACCTTCATGGAATGAGAATCGAGTATATCGAAAACCCCGTATATGATACGACAAATAATATCTATTCGTTATACCTTGCCGGAAACGAAATGGCGAAAGCGGATACCCTCCTGCTCGAAAGTGATCTGATTTTTAAACCGGAAATTCTGACAAGACTGCTTTCCAGTCCCGATGAAAATTTAGCGGTTGTGTCTCCGTTTGAATCGTGGATGGACGGCACCTGCACCCTGCTGGACGGAAACAACTGCATTACCGGCATCCTTGATAAGGTGCATTTTAATTGGTCGGATACCGAACGCTACTATAAAACCGTCAACATCTATAAATTTTCCAAAGAATTTTCACAGCAATACTATCTGCCGTTCCTTGATGCCTATCAAAAAGCATTCGGTAAGAATGAATACTATGAGCAGGTATTAAAGGTTATTTCCTTTTTATCATCATCAACGTTGAAAGGGCTGGTGGTGAGCGGGGATGATTGGTATGAAATTGATGATCCTGCTGACCTTGCAATTGCGGAAGACCGGTTCAAAACAGGAAGCGAAAAGCTGCATAGTCTTCAAAAAAGATACGGCGGCTACTGGAGATTCCCTCAGCTCAAGGATTTCTGCTATCTGGTCAATCCGTATTTCCCGCCGGAAAAGCTGATCAATGAAATGACGGCGAGTTTCGGAACGCTGTTGACGCAGTATCCGAGCGGCGCTGCGCAGCAGAGCCTTCTTGCGTCTAAAATATTCAATGTGCTGCCAGAACATATCGCGGTTGGAAACGGCGCTGCCGAACTGATTGCTTCACTGGCAAAGTTTTTAGAAGGGACTGTTGCTATTCCGTTCCCGACGTTTAACGAATATCCTGAGCGGTTTGCATCGGCTCGGGTGATACCGGTTCCGACCGATATGCAAACATTTTCTTACTCGGTAGACGATATTATCGATACGGTGAAAAAAGAACGGGCAAAAGCCGCCGTTTTAATCAACCCCGATAATCCGACAGGCAATTTTTTAGAAAAAGATGAGGTGCTTCGGCTCTGTGCGGAATTAAAGAATACCGGTGCCATGCTCTTTTTTGATGAATCATTTATCGATTTTGCAGAAAAATCAAAACGTTATACGCTGCTTGATGAATCTATCCTAAACGACTATCCGAATCTTATCGTAGTAAAGTCGATCAGCAAGAGCTACGGTGTGCCCGGTCTACGGTTAGGTGTCCTTGCATGTAGCAATGAAAAATATATCATGCACATTCGGAAAGCCAATGCAATTTGGAATATCAACTCATTCGGCGAATACTTCTTACAGATTTACGACAAATACAATAAGACCTATGCGGCCGCCTGTGATTCAATTGCCGATGAGCGGAGCCGCTTTTCCGCGAGGCTCGCGAAGATACCGGGTTTGACTGTTTTCCCAAGCCAAGCAAACTATATTCTTTGCCGTCTGACCAGAACGGTACAGGCGGAGGAACTCGCCGTTACACTGCTTGAAACCTACAATATTTTTATCAAAGATTTGTCGTCGAAACAGTGCTTTGAAGGAGGCGGCTATATCAGGCTTGCCGTGCGGGATAAAAACGACAACGATGCGCTTGTAGCAGCATTAAAGGATGTGCTCCAAAGATAAATCCGAATTAGAGCCTATCAGGGCAGCTCGGACACCTTATAAGGCGAAAAACCGGGACCCGATGCGGAAGCGGCACTGCTATACTGTTCCATGCGGGGAAGATAGTTATATATATCGCCCGCTTTCCGTTTATTCTGCTTTATAATCCATTCATAGAGCGTAATCTTTCCATCAGCTTGTACAAATCCTACCGGATCAAATTGATAGAATTGTTTGCCTGCAAAATGCTCTTGTATGTGCGGATGCTTCTCTAACGCGACCCAATCGCGGGGAATACGGTGCCCCCATACTTTTTCAAAACGGGTAGGAAGCGCATAAGAAAAAATGAGGCCGGTGTGCATATCCAATGCAAACAGATACACATCAACCGCCGGTATGAGCGTTTTACCGGTAAACCGGTAAAAACAGAAACGGTTTAAAAACGCCGCTGTTTTTTCATCTTTCGTATAATAGCCGGAATCAAGCGGATGGATGCCTTTATACCGGTAATAGTATACTTTCTTTATCACATTGAATTGATAAGGAGACACGATTTCGTTCTCTCCTCCGGAAACCCATGTATCAGCGCTTTCTTGTCTCCATGTCCCCTGTTCAAACCAGTATGAAGGATTATTAAAAAGGCTTACATGCATTTTCAAAATAAGCCGGTCAAACGCCTGCTCGGAAAAAGGCGCCGTCCGCTGTATGTCTTTAAACACGCTTTGCGCAGAATCCGGTTCACTGCCGCCCCCGAGAGGCACAGCCTGACCCTGTTGCGTTTCGGTAGATACCCCCATGCTCAGTCCGAAAAGATGAAAAAGACATATAAAAACCGGTAGAAACCGCTTTAGCGGTACATGTATAGACGCCCGCTTCAATCAATCTTCCTTTCTTTAAGGTTCTTCCGGTATGACACAACATAATCCATAAACGAAAGAACCGACAATGCAGCGGCGCCGTAATAGAGTCCTTTATTTATCAACAACAGTATTGCGGTAGTGCCCGTATCAACGGCAAAAATGACGGTGAGCATTTCAATACAAAGCGACAGACCTTCCGCTATGATATAACATACGGTCTTGAGCTTTCCGCCTTTCTTTGCAGCAATGGTTATGCCGTTTCCCCGCGCCAGCATCCGCAAAAAGAGAATACCCATTTCCCGGTATAAAATGATAAGAAATACCGGAAGCGGAACATATCCTGCAAGCATAAAGGTAAGCAGCACGGTCAAATTTGCAACAACATCGGCAAACGGATCGAATAATTTTCCAAAGTCGCTCACTTGCTTGTATTTACGCGCGCAGTAGCCGTCTAAAAAGTCGGTAAATTCCATATACCCGAATAGCGGGATTAAAAGCGCAACTGCAACGCTTTTCGACATACCGCTATAAGACGGCGCGTAGTACAGCGCTATAAAAAGCGGAGCGCTCACTATCCTGCTTGCAGTAAAAAAATTCGCATAACTCATAAGCCGTCTCCATCACCTTACGTACGTGAATTACTCACAATACTGATAAGCCGGTAGTCTATTACTTCCAGCTTATCGTGTAGATAACCTTTATTTCTCCCTTTGAACGAGTTTCATCATGATTATCAACCTTATACGTGATAACAAAATCCTTTTCTTCGCCGTCACGGAGCGTAAAGTTTTCGTCATAGGAGATTGTTACGCCCTTATAGGAAATCTTCCTGTTGGGATTAGGCTTTGTACCTGCAAATTCGGCAGGCAGCGGAATATCGTCGGAGTGTTTTATGTCAACATTTGACTTGTCTACCGCCCATTGCCCCGCCGCTTCATCATAAATGAGCGGGAAAACGCTATTGTTATCGATGGCTTGCAACGGGTATACACGTCCGCCGCCCCATGTCGTCCATTCCGCATTCCAATAATCATGGCGATTTGCTTTAAGCAGGTAATCGGTCAGCGTTATTTTCAAACTGTCAAACGAGGAAAATTCGGCTTTCAGCCAATTGGAACCTGCGGATTTATCGGTTCCTACTTCGAAAAAATATTCCGACTGAACCTGTATCCATTTTCCACCATCTTCTTTAATGGGGAACATATAATCCCACGATTTTGTAACATTGCCGCCGCCGTTCACCCGAACCGCGCACTTATGAGAAAGATGGACGCCGCCAACGTATTTATGACTGAAGTGATCGCTATCTGCCGTAGACCACGACTGCAACGTCTCATTTTTAATCTTAGGCGTTACGGTAAGGCGCATTTTTTGTTCAAAAGCGACCGAAATGGACTCATCCTTATCTGCGACCGTTAATTGTGCAAATGTAGTATTAGGATTCGCGGGATCAAGCGTAATTCCGGCCCATTCTTTGACTTTATACCGTAATTTTGTTTGCGGAGTAGCAATAAACTGAATCGTTTCTCCTTTTTTGACATAGGTTCCCGATTGTATCGCCTTTCCGTTATGTAACGCCGTAAGGGTTCCTCCGTCTTCACCGGCAACTGAAAATTCGATTTTATAGGACTGCTCAACTTCAACCGGCGTGTACCGGCTTTTTTTAACGGCGGCTTGCTCGCCGCTTACCGCATTATTGGTATTTGTAACGGCGCAATAATAATATGTTATGCCGGCAGCAGAGGTATCGGGCGTAAATGTATAAGAATCCGTCTTAGCTTCATCGACCGTTTCGGCAACACCTTCTCCCGTTGGAGAATCGGCCTTATACCATTGATACGATAACGTCCCGCCGTCCTGTGAAACGGCTTTTACGCGTAATGTGATAGGAGCTGCTTGACTTTTAATACGTAATGTGTAGCTCTTTTCCGGCTGCATCGTTATTTTTGGACTTAATGCATCAACACGTATTTCGCCGCCGGTGATATGGCATTTTGCCCGTTCGCTTTCGGTTTGTTCCGACTTGTGGTTATCGGTATTCGTATTCTTTACGATACAATAGAAATAGCATTCCGTTTCGGCTGAAGTATCGATTTTGTACAACGATTCTGTTGCCCCTGTAATTTCGGTTCCGGCTCCCGTCTGCGAATCGGCTTTATACCATTGATATGACAGTGTTTCGCCGTCGGGTACGGGCGCCGTTTTTACCTCAAAAACGATATTTTCAGCGCTATTCAGTTTTGCATACCCGTCTTTGGGCTGTTCTAAAATAACCGGTTTAACGGCCGTATATTTCGGGTTTTTCTCTTTGTTTATTTCTTTTGTCGTTATTTTAAGGTTTTCTTTATACGGAGAAAAACCCGCTTTGTTTGATTTTCGTCCAGCGGGCTGCGTATAATTGGGATTCTGCTTTGCACCATAATTAGCAGCATTTATGTTCTTTATAATCCACTCATACAATACCACCGAGCCGTCTTCTTTTACAAAGCCCACGGGATCCGTCTTATAAAACGGTTCAGGAAAGTTAGTGTGTTTACCCTGCGTGGGAGCCGCATAATCCGTCCAATTGCTCGGAACCCAGTTATTCAGTACATTTTTTATTACAGCAGGTTCGCTGTAATAAAACAGAAATTTGGAATACCGGTCTACACAGAACATGGAGCTGTCAACAGTGCCGCCATTGGATTGCGCTGTGAACTTAAAAAAATGAAAGCGCTCATCGTTGGGGTCAGGGGTAGGAGTATAGGAGCCGCTCCATCTTTCCGCTCTGCTTTTATAACGATATACTTTTACATCCCATATGCCTTTTATCCCCTCTCCTATTCCGGACGGGATGTTATCGCATATTTCAGGAGAACCGCCGTTCCAAACACCTTCTCTAAATTTATAGGAGGCAATGATGCCCGACATAGAAGGCATATTGAGTACCCACTGATCGAATTTATTCGAGTTAAAATTGCCGGTGTCGCTGGCATCCGGCTCGCCTTCTCTATAGTAGCTCCACGGATTCTCTTCTCTGGTTGCCGTTTTGATTTTTATAACGAATTTACTGTTGCCTTTTGGGTCTTTAGGATTGTAATTCGCGCTTTCTCCGCCGTTATTCATTGAGCTGTCTTGCTTTAAAAAAAGATATTTTTGTATTTCAATATCAGGGTCGCCCATATCCCGTATCCTGATAGGTACGGTAACAATTTCGCCTTCTTTTAAAACGGCTTGCCCGCCGGCGCCTTTTATTGTTACCGTTACACTGGCCGGTTGACCTTTGTTATCGACAACCTCAGCATGTATGTCATCGGGAGAAAGCTCCAGTTCGGGAATATTTACCGTTCCGATAAAGTCCTCTCCGTTTGCTTCGGGATAGAGCGTTACCTTGCTTATTGTTATCGATTGTACGATCAGCGTTTTTTTGCCGCTGGTGCCGTTACCGACGGAACGGCTATACCATGAAGAGCCTAAAGCGGGATTACATGAAAAACTTAACCAGACAATAGAAACAATCAGACTGAAAAGAATTATCTTTTGTGCTTTCATACAACATCTCCCATAAAAATTGCCGAACAAAACAGTGCTCTATACTTTAAACAAAAGGCCTAAACTAATACCGAAGTCCACATTATTCATATAAAACGACTTTATCTTATCCCGTTCAAAATCAACGCTTATATTATTATTTTTGCCGTTTTCTATAGCTGCTTTTGCAATTTTTTTCGGTAAAGAAACATAGCCCGGCTTATAAACCGTATACGACATATAGGCGCCGATGGTGATATCCATTCGGGAAATCACGGGCTGGTTATACTCCAGCGAGGTTTTTAACACAAGTCCAAGCGGATTCATCTTTTGCATCATAGCTTCCGGTATATATAATGTTCCCGTTTCGGCTGAAAAATCAGGGCCTTGACCGTTGTTGTACATGTATTTTACTTCTTCATCGGTTAAATTTGTGTACAGCTCATACGTAGGTTGAGGATCCGCGAGCATTTTTCCGCCCAATCCGAAACCGAGCGCAAACCTATTCTGAAAAAACATCGCTTTTACTGCCGTGCCGAAAGTTACGACGGGAGTCATATAGACGCGGCAATATACTTCGATATCTTTTAAGTACTTTTCACCGTTTATTTCAAATCGCTGCCTCTGCGTTCCTGAAATCTGCCCCGAAAAGCCCTGTCCAACGCCGAGGTTAAAAGAAAGCCCCAGTCCGCTGAACGTATTATTTGTTTGGTAGTTAAAGTATCGCTTTGCATCGAAAATATAGGTTAATTCAGCTTCACCTGATACAACGAAACCGACCATGCCGCGCATAAAATGGGCGCCGAGGTACTCTTTATCCGCTTGCCCGATATGAGGATCGGTGTAGGAACCTGAAAAAAGAGCTTTCAGCCCCAGCGTAAAGCCTTTTTCAAAAGCTGAAAGCTGCAGCGGCGCTATCAACAAAATAAGAATAAACAGTTTCAATTTCTTCATAAGCATATTCTGCACTTACTATGAAAGTTCTTTTTTATTTTGTCAAGTCAAGGAGAACATTGCATCAGGGATTCAAAGAGAATTCAGGAATGGCTTTCATCTCAAAATCCATTACCAATTATTCTCTGCGAACTTTGCATTCTTGGCATCTTTAGCGGTGAAGTTGGGCGACGCTATTTTGGACGCCCAACTTACAGTTCCTGCAAGGTGCAGAAAGCGAAGCCTTACGCTATTTTACAAATCCGTCAATTTGTTTTTGCGATTCCGTCAAGACTTTTTGCAAGCCGTTCGCTTCCAATTCTTTTAAGAATTTAGGAAGTTCAGTTTTAGGATCGGACATACCCGATTCCAAAGCTTTGCGGTATTTTTCGACGACGTTTTTTAACCCGGCAAGCTCACCCGACACTTTTTCGGGGTTAAACGAAAAACCGACATGGGGAGCAGCTACGGAGCTTTTGTTGTATGCGTCAAAAAGCTGACGGATATTCGACGGATAGGAAATATCCCACTTTTGATTAAAGGGGCTTCCGAATTGCCAGCCGAACGTGTAATCGTAGCCGTTTTTATCGGCAGCAAGTTTACCGCCCATTGTTTTATCAACATTGTCTTTTCCGACGGCGCTGTGGTGCATTCCTTCAATACCGTGCCGGATAAGCGTACCCACATAGCGATCGGTATTCAAAAGATTGATAAATTCCAAAACTTTGTCAGGATGCTTTGAGTTGTATGAAAGTGCGAGTATACCGCCCATTGCGTTTTGCGTTTCAAATAAGGGAGCCATCAACGGAATAAATTCAACCGCAAAGCCGACCGATTTGGAAAGCGATTCTTTATAACCGGGCGCATAGGAGATAAAGAAAGAGAACACTTTTCCCGTTTGAAAATCGTTATCCTTTTGGGCAATATCGGTATCATATTGTACCGGATCGGGGGCGAGGTATCCTGCTTGATACCAGCGGTGCACCATTTCGCAATACGCTTGATACTCTTTGCTGGCATATTGATTGAATACCTTTGAACCGGTATCTTTGTAACCGGCGAATTGCGGAACAGCACAAGCGCCCGGCATATCCGAAGAAAAAGACACGCTTTCATACGGATAAGCAGACACAAACCCTTGATCCATGCCGACAAGACCGATGACTTTTTTGCCTTCGGCCGTGCTCTTCTCTTTTACCGTTTTTAAAACAGCTTCATAATCGGCAAGCGTCTTTATTTTTGATAAGTCGATACCGTATTTTTTTGCCATATCGCCGTTAATGAGCAAACCGCCCTGCCAGCCTAATTCTTTGTATACCGGAACACCGTAAATCCGTTTTTTAACGGATACGGAATTCCACATTGCTTTCGGGATAAAGTTGTACGTTTCCTTCGCATACTTGGGCAATAAGTCGGTAATGTCCATAAATGCGCCGCGGTCAACGAACTGTAAGTAATTGGTTGTCCAACTTGCGGTAAAGCACATGTCAAATTCCTGTCCCGAATTGATAATCGTCGGCATTTTTTGCGCGTAATCGGGGTTTGAAATAACCTGATAATCGATTTGTACGCCGATTTTCTCACGAGTATACTCGTTCAGTTTTTCAATCACTTTCGCCGTATCGGGAGCGATCGGATTGAGCGACATGTACCATTTAAGGGTTACGACATCTTTCGAGCTCTTTGCGCCGGTCTGTTCTTGCCCGCCGATTGCCCATATTTGTACAGCTGCGCAACAAAGAATACATACACTTATCGTGCATACCTTCAAAAACTTTCTCATGCGAACCTCCTTCATTCAGTGAGAAAATTCCGGAGGGCATCTTCTAAAGACGTGAGTCATTTTTAGAGGCTCTCCATAACGGGGGCATTAGCCCCGCGTGTTTAACCTTTAACACTTCCAACCATCAATCCTTTTACAAAATAACGTTGAAAAAAAGGATAGGCAAGCAAAATCGGTGTAATCACCAGCACCGTCAGCGCCATCCGGCCGTTATCCGCCGGAGCCGATTTCAGCAAATCCTGATACTCAAGCGCATTGAGCGACGCTTCGCTTAACGCGCGTAAGCTGTTCTGCATACTTTGCAGCAGCGTTTGAACGGGATATTTTTTTATATCCGTGATGTACAGCATACCGAGGAACCATTCATTCCAATAATCGATAACGGTAAACATACCGATTGTCGCCAGCGCAGGTTTTGAAAGCGGCAAAATAATCTTTGTAAAGATTGACGGCTCCGGTGTACCGTCTATACGCGCTGCTTCGATAATTTCAAAGGGGATTGTTTTAAAGAACGTACGCAAGATAATAATATAGAACGGATTGAGCGCCATAGGAAAAATCAGTGCGCCGATGGAATTGCCCAAGTGCAAATACCGTGTATTGATAATGTAGCTGGGTACGATACCGCCGTTAAACATCATAATAATGAGCAAAGCCATCGTAAAGAATTTGCGGTACGCATAATCGGGGCGTGAAAGCACGTAAGCAAACGGGGCCATAACTGCAAGGCTGAAAAACGTCCCGAATGCGCTGACAAAGAGCGTAACACCGTAAGAGCGGATAATTTGATCACCGAGTTTAAAAAAATACTGATACGCTTCCGTACTGAACTCTACAGGAAAGAAAGTATAGCCACGAAGAAATATGCTTTGCTGACTGCTAAACGAGACGATAACCACTAAGAGTATCGGTAAAATACAACACAGCGCCATCATAAAAAAGATGACATTTAAAATACATTCGGTTCTGTGTGAAATAGCATTTATATTGTACGGTTTTAACGGCGTCATAATCTGTTTCCTTTTCAGTTAAAAAAGCGCGCTGTCTTCATCGATTTTTCTGATAAACGCATTAGAACCGATGATCATTAAAAAGCCCAGCAACGATTGATACAAATTCGCTGCCGCTGCCATGCCTATATCGTTTAAATCTTTCAGTGTCCGGTACACATAGGTATCGATTACATTGGTAACATCGAAAAGCGGTCCCGAATTACGCGGCAGCTGATAAAAGAGACCGAAGTCTGAGTAAAAAATCCGGCCGATTGCAATGATCGTCAGGATAATCATCATCGGACGCAGCGCCGGAAGGGTGATATTGCGGATTTGCTGCCATTTTGTCGCTCCGTCTACCAGAGCCGCCTCATACAGCTCCTGCGGAATATTCACCAGTGAGCTGAGGTACATCACCGTAGCGTATCCGAGGTTTTTCCACAGCTGCGCAATGATGATAATGAGCGGCCAATAGGCGGTCTGCGAATACCAGCTGATTTCCGTTCCGCCTGCTTTCCGAATCAGCATATTGAGCAATCCGCCGTCTTTATTCAAAAAGGCAAACGCTATAAAAGAAATAGCCACCCATGATAAAAAATACGGCGCCATAAAAACGGTTTGATACGCTTTTGCTAACCGCTTTTTCGGCAACTCGTTCAATCCGATTGCCATTGCAACTGCACACACCAAATTCAATATGATAAAAACGGCATTGTAGCACAGTGTGTTGCGGGTAATAATAAAGGCGTCTCTGGTTAAAAATAAAAACTTAAAATTTTCAAAGCCGATCCAACTGCTGCCGAAGATGCCTTTCGGAATGCTGAACCGCTTAAAAGCCAAGATTATTCCGCCGATCGGTAAGTACCGGAATAAAATCATTAAAATCAGTGCCGGAGCCGCCAGTAATGTAAGTACACCATTTTTTCGGAACTCCGCTGCGAAATTTTTCACGAGAGGTTGTCTCCTTTTTTATAAAGTATAGCAGAGGCTCTCAAAAGCGCAACATGTTTTTTTTAAGGTACAGGTGGATTTTTTTTATATCGGCGCTCTACATTTTTAGAGGTTCCCTAAGACGTAACGGGAGGGAGAACTCCCGCTGTTCTCTTTTCGCTACCGTTATAAAATATCCGGCTGCTTTTTTAAAAAATCATCCTTTACAATATCGATTTTTACCCTCTATACTATGGATAATCGATTCTTCTTAGGAGAAAAAAAGACTATGAATAGCAGCGATGGAAAGCAAAAGCGCTTTGCACTACGGGAGAGGGGGATTATTGCCGCCTTGTGCCTTTTCTTGCCCGCATATCCGCAGCAGACTTCAAACGATGCCGGAGCATCACACGGAATGGGAACGCTTAACGGAAAGCTGGTGAATACGGAAGCTGACGTTTTCGGGAGAGCGCCGATTACCCATGTTGAAGGGTTTACCAATAACGGCGATGCCGCTGCATTAACGAGAATGCTGAACAACCGCGGAAAAAATCCGGCTCTTACATTTAAACCGGCACATTCCATGGTTACGCATAGCAACGGTTTACCGGTTGCCGGAGTTATGCCGACATGGTTCATTATTGACTTAAAAGACGAATATGATGTCAGTCTGATACGAGCCGAGTTTGATAACAGTATTATGGTATCGTTTGAAAGCGACCAAACAAACGCTAACAAAGTTGCCAATTTTATCAAAATCGACCTTTCGGTAAGCCCGAATGCCGCTTCCGATCCCGACTCCGCGGAATGGGTTACGGTTGCCGACAAAGCGTCGCTGCGCAGTGAACGCAAATATATACGCTACGAATTTGCCGCGCGTAAGGCACGCTATGTACGTCTTACGTTTTGGCAATACAGCGGTAAAGCTCAAGGTAAACTATGGGACTGGGATGCGAACCATTTTATCGATCACGGCAATATTACCGTTAAGGAATGCACTGTATGTGCGGATACCGCACGTACGCCAAAAGCTCAGGTTTCAGGCGGAGGCAGCACGCCTCGTCCGTTAGCCAATTTCGGAGACTTGCACCGCAGCCAGCAAATCGTTATTGAAAGAGGCTTCCCGTTATTGGGTTGGGCGCCGAGCGATAACTATGCGCGCGGCCCGCTTATGAAAGACGCTTTTGAATATTCAGGCCCGCTTTTTTATGATAAGTCTTATATCGATGAACACGGAAAAGCGTGGATTAAAAACGTCGACTATTTAAAATATCATCCCAATGCAATGTGGGGCATTGCAAAGGCGCCGGCAGGTCAAAACGGGGCGGGCGGTATGACAACCTATGACTTTATTCATGACGATTTAAAGCCCTTTGTGAACAACGCGGTAGACTTTTGTTTCGGTGATGAAGGCGGATGGACGGCGCAAGAAGAAGCCGAATTTGCAACGTGGTTTGCATGGTCAAAAGCGCATTATCCGGGCGTGCTGGTGCATTCAAACCAATGTCCCGGGCAGTGGCAAGAACACAATGTAAAAACCTATGTTCAAAACGCAAAGCCCGATATGCTCACCTGGGATAATTATTATCCGGAAATTTCACGCGACGGCGGCAAACAAAAAGATGCCGTAATACATTTGTTGACAACCTCATCGTGGAATAAGCAATGGCTTATGTACCGTGAACTTGCCCTAAAAGGCGTGGATGAAACGGGAACAAAGCCCTTTATTTTCGGTCAGTACCTCGATACCTATTGGCAGGATCAGCCTGAATCGGTAAAAAACTTAATTGCCAATTTATCTATTGTTTCCGGCGCAAAATGGCTCAATTTTTTCAGACTCGATACGCAGTTTGATATGGGGTTATTGTGGGATAAAAACGGTAATCCGACCGACCACATGAAAGAATGGAATGCGGTTATCCGCAGTATACGCGGCATCGAAAAGCAAATTCTGCGCCTCACGAATGACTATCTTGCGGTTAAAACAGGTTCGCTCAGTTCAAACGCTCATCAATTAGCCGGAGAATGGACAGTTTCAACGTTTGAAAATGCGGCTGCAAAAAATGCGGAATACCACATTGAAACGGTAGACGTTACCAACATATCTCCTGCACACGGCGGCGGAACGGGCGATGTCGTACTCGGCTACTTTAAAAAACTGCCCGGTATTGACGGCAATCAAATAACCGAGCACTTTGCGGGAGTTGCCGATCCCAAATGCTTTATGGTATTAAACGGCTTAATTGCAGGACGCGCTGCCGAGTACGAAAATAGTTTTAACTACGCCGCAAAAGAGCCGGGACGCTGCGAAAACACCAAGCAAAAAATTAAGCTGATCTTTACCGATAACCATCCTGCAAAACTGATGCGGGTAAATAAAGCAAACGGTACGGTTGAAGACATCACAGCCTCTCTCGTTCGGCAATCGGGTAAAGATACGCTTGAAATTACCCTCGGAGGCGGCTTAACCGAACTGTATTTTTGGAAAGATTAAAAATAATCTTTTCTTTTAGTGTCTTCCCCTATATAATCGCGCTATGAAAATAATGTTGGTGGATGATGATATACATGTACTGAACGGATTACAAAAACTGCTGAACATTGCTGCGGTACAGGGGAACATTATTGCAGCAGTCCACAACGGGGCGCAAGCGCTTGAAAAAATAAGCGCCGATTGCCCCGATGTGGTTATTTCCGATATAAAAATGCCGGTGATGGACGGTTTGCAGCTTGCAAAAACACTGCGCGAAAAATACCCTGCGGTACGCATGATCCTGTTAAGCAGCTTCGGCGATTTTGAGTATGCGCAGCAAGCTATCCGCTACGGAGTCAGCGATTATATTTTAAAGCCCATCACAATGGAAAAAATAGGGAAGATAGAGCAGGCACTTCAGCGGATTAGCTACAGTAAAGAACGGCGTAATCAAAACTTAAAATTCATTTTTAACAAGGACACAGCAGTTGAAACATTACTGAATGCCGTAAAACGGCATGACAGACCAGCCGTTGAACAGTTTTTTTTCGGCGAAGCATGTACCGATTTGATGGAACAGGAAACGGCTGCAGCTGCCGGTTTATTTTTTATCAATACGCTCTATTCATTTTTGGAAGAGTGCATGAGCGGCAATAATACCGTATTAAATACGGAAAAAAAAGAAAAACAAAATCAATTTCTTACATTAAAAAAAACGGATAATCAACGTCAATTTTTAACCGATTTATATTGCGATGCTGCTGATAAACTGGCGCATCAGCGGTTTTATGAACCGAAAGACATTATTCGGGATGTAAAAAAACTTATCGAAAAAGAATACCGATCGGCAAATTTTAATATTTCGTATATCGCAGACACGCTGCATATTTCGGTTTCCTATTTAAGTATGCTCTTTATGCAAAAAACGGGCTCGCATTTAAGCGAATATATTACCTCCTTACGCTTAAACTACGCAAAACAATTGCTGCAGGACACCTCCGTTCCCGTTCTTTCGGTTGCCCAACAGTCAGGCTATCAGGATGCAAAATACTTTGCCCGCGTATTCCGAAAATACGAAAACATGAGCCCCTCGGAGTACCGTAACGGCAGTACGAAGGCAGAACACGCACAATCATGAGTATCCGAAAAAAAATCTTTATCGCCGTGTCGCTTGTCATTTTCTGTACCGTCGGCATTTTACTGCTTATTTTGCAATATGTACTTAAGCGGCAGTTTTTACGCTATGCCGAATCGTCGAGTATTTCCGTAACGGTCCTGAATAAAAAGTTATTAGCCGGTTTTTTAAGCAACAACGATGCAATCGTGCTGCGCCTTACCGCAAGCAAACAAATCGGGACTATAGCGGATATGAATCACTATGCTGCTCCCGAAGTACAGCATTTAAAAGCGGCTTTATCGGAAGAACTATCGAATGCAATCGGTTTTCAAATGAACAATATACAATATCAAACCGAAACGATTTTATTTTTTAATGCCGATATGCCGATCGGCAGCCTTTTTGTAGCCGAGGACTTGAACGCTGTTACCGGAGGAACCTACCGTATGTATTCCGATAAACTGATAAAAAATACCGATTGGTACCGTACGCTGCAACATCGGCAAGAGCCGTATTATATTTTCACGCTGCCGGAACACGACAAACTGTATTTTGCATATACCGTGCAAAATACTTATTCCCACAGTACCTACCGAAAAGAGGGGTTAGGTACACTGATTATCGCTGTTCCGATCCGGCAAATGTATGATTTGGTATATTTTTATCCTTTAACCGAACACAGCAGTTTTGCCGTATTAAACAGCTCCAATGAAATACTTTTTTCCGATTTTAAGCATGATCATATTTTAACCGGCACTATATCTATAGACCATATTAACCGGATAAGTGTCCCCGATAGCGGCATAACGGTTAAACTGAATAACAACAAGCTGCTCTGCACTGTGCAAGGTTTGCCGAAAGGCTTAAAACTTGTCTATCTTACACCGATGCAGGATATTAACAAGGTTGTCAACAGCGCGGCCATACCGGTTCTGCTGATTATTGCAGCCGGTTCGCTTATTTTGTTAGCACTTCTTTTGCTGTCAACCCGCTATATAACGCAACCCATTATTAAACTGTCACGCGATATTGCCTCAATCACCGATACGAGAACCGTTGATCCGGCTCTTTTTTCCGGATATATCGATTCGGAAGTGAAGATTCTGTGCGCCAGTTTTAAACAATTACTTGAGACTTCAAATATGTTAATTAAAAATGCCGAAACACAAACCGCTTTACGCAAAGATATGGAGTTGCGGGCGCTGCAAGCACAAATAAATCCGCATTTTATCTTTAACGCGATGGACACGGTAAATTGGATGGCGCTCAGTGAGGGGAAAAGCGAAATTGCCGACCTCGTGGATGCTATTGCGGAAGTAATGCGCTACAGCATTAGCGAAGCCGAACAGCCGGTTCCTCTTGCGACTGAAATTCTCAACATAAAAAAACTTATTTATATTTACGAATGCCGTTTTCCGGGAAAAATTGTTTTTGAAGTGCACGCATCAAAAGCTTTGTGTTCCCATTTATACATCCCTAAATTTATTGTTCAGCCGCTTGTAGAAAACTCAATTAAATATGGAAAAGATTTGCATAAAACCGATCTGTATGTGCGTTTGGAAGGGGAAGAACGAAACGGCTGTACGGTATTGCGCGTTATTGATGACGGAGCCGGCTGCGACACCGATAGTTTAAACCGTTATTTGCATTATGAGAATGTTGATTTTCCCGTGCACGGCGGTTTCGGCGTACGTAATGTCAATGAGCGAATCCGCCTTTTTTTCGGACAAGACAGCGCCCTTCATTTTTACTACAACGAAGAGCAGTGTTTTACCGCCGAAATGATATTACACGAAACGGCAAAAGCCTTTACCAGAACTTGCCGGTAAGATATATAGACAAACCGCCAAGCGCACAAAGAATGCAAAGGATTCGGCAATGGCTCCCATACCAACGCTCTTCCTCAATCTACCAGGGATTCCGTATGAAGTCCTGATTAGTCTTACAAAAGAACTTGAGATTTTTTCCATAAAAGAGTAACATAGCGCATTATGAATAACATCGCGCAGTACCCGATGTTCGAACCATTGTCACTGGCTGCATTGCACAGTGTTAAGCAACAGGCGGATAGCTTGCATGACGGTATTTCGGAATTCACATTCGGCAGTTTATATTTTTTTAAAGATTTTTATCATTATAAAATAAGCCGCCTTGATGAGCGGACACTCATCTTTTTAGGGGAAGAAATGGGTCAAGCCTTTTTTTTCACTTTAGGAACCTCCTTGCCGGAATCCGTTGTAAAAGAACTTTTTGCCGATTGCAGTTATTGGAAATTGATTTCGGAATCATTTTTGAAGGAGAATACCGCTCTTTTTGACTTGCTTCAACAGCGTCCTGAAGAGGATCGGGACAATTTTGACTATCTTTACACAAAACTTTCTTTAAGTACCTTGCAAGGGAAAAAACTGCACAAAAAGAAGAACCATGTAAATGCTTTTTTACAGCAATACCCCGATTTCTCTTTAAAAAAATTAAATAGTGATACGCAAGAAGATGCGTACGGTATTCTTGAAGCATGGGCAAACGATCAACCCAATCTCCGCGAAACCGATTACGAAGCGGCGCAGCAGGCATTGGCATCGCTTGATAAAATTGAGCTGTTCGGTCTTGTGCTCTATGTGCAGCAGACTCCGGTTGCATGGTGTTTAGCCGAACTGGCTGCGCACGGAACGATTGCCGTCGTTCATTTTGAAAAAGCCAGAACGAATTTCAGGGGAAGCTATCAGTATATTAACTATGCATTTGCACAATCATTACCCGAACACGTACAGTACATCAACCGCGAACAAGATTTAGGGGATGAGGGACTGCGCCGTGCTAAGCTGAGCTATCGGCCGGATCGTTTTATAAAAAAATATCGGCTTATAAAAGGAGCAAACTAAAAGTATGAAATTGGTAAGCACCCGCGATAACAGCGGCTGTACGGTATCGTTTAAGCGTGCCGTTTTGGACTGTATGCCTGCCGACGGCGGCCTCTATGTGCCCTACTCCGAGCATGATTTACGCGCATGGATTTTACACATGAATGATCGTACATCATTTTCGGCAATTGCGGGTTCGTTGACGGCAGCCTTATTAAAAGAAGAAATCAGTCCCGTTATTTCCGAACGCATTGCAGTAAAAGCCTTTCAAACGTATAGTCCGCGTCTACGGCAGTTCGACGACCGCCTTTTCCTATTGGAACTGTTCCACGGCCCGACCGGAAACCACCGCGACTTCGGTTTTTTATGGCTTGCGTCCGCCCTTGAGCACCTATTGACAATCGATGAAAAACGTGCAGTAGTCATTGCGCCGAGTACCGGGCCGGGCGGACGGAGCATGGCCGCTGCATTCGGAGATAAAAAACGCCTGAAATTGGTCATTCTTTACCCTAAAGGATGCGCAAAAGGCTTAAAGCCGGAACATCTTTTTGAAAACGGCGGCTCGGTGTATCCGGTAGAAATCGACGGCGACACCGCTGCCATTGAGAACATCATCCGTTCAATATACCAAGACCGGAGCCTTGTCGAACAGTTTAATCTGACGCTTGCAAATACGGTCAATATCGGAAGGATTTTGCCGCAAGTATTTTTTTATATGTTTGCGTTTACACGCATAAAAAAACGGACATCGGGTGAAATATTCTATGCCGTTCCTTCGGGAAACTACGGGAACCTTGCAGCCGGACTCTATGCGTGGAAGTTCTGCTTACCGCTTAACGGATTTATTACCGATGCGACGGAAACGTTAACATGCGATGCAAGCGGCGCATGCCAGTGCATAACGTCCTCTACGCCGCTGTTGGAACGGGGCGCTGCCGACCCTGCCGTACCGTCAAGTATCGAACGGCTTGAACAAATTTTTACGGTAAGCCCCTCCATTATGAAGTCGATTATTTTTCCGGCGCCGGTAACCGATAAAACAGCGGAACAGCTTATCCATGATTCCTATAAACGGTACGGCATTATGTTCGATACGGCTACTGCTCATGCTTATGCTGCTGCCCGGGAGCATAAACTTTTCAAGCGAAACGGCGAAGAGTCCCTCGTACTGGTTTCAAAAGATCACCCTGCTTTTGAAAGTGATGCGCTCAGCCGTATCTGCGGAGAAACGCCGATCATCCCTGAATGTTTACGGGGTATCGATGAGCATCTGCCCAATGTTCCCCTATTAAAAGGAACAAAAGAAGAATTGAAACACATTTTGCAATTAGTAAGTGAGGTTTAATGATGGCATACAAATTAGACGGTGCAAAGTTTTCATCATTGGAAGAACTGGTCGAAGCGCTCTATCCGCTTTATGCGGATAAAATGAGCGAAGATGAGTTTAAAAAATACGCTGAAGAGCATGCTGAAAAAAGCTAACTTCCTCTTTATGTAGGAGAATAAACATGAACACTTTTCATACACTGATCAAGAAATACCGTTTTGCAGCAGTCCTCTGCTGCATGTTCATGCCGGTAATAACTGTTTATGCAGAAGTAAAAAGTACGGGCGAATCCGCTTACGGAACGTTTTCCGGCGATTATGTCGTATACCGCGACTATTCATGGAAAACACCCACGTGGATAGGTTTTCTCTATTATGATGATGAAACATACGGCGCCTTTCTTGCTACGCCGGAAACACAAACCCGCGTGGCACTCCTTTTCAGCGTAAAACCGGAGACGGAGAACACCACGCTCAATCTGACCGGTCAGCAGATTATTTCTTCCATAAGGCCGGAGGATACGTTTGCAGTGAATTATCTTATGACTATGCTGCCTAAGCTGTATGAGCAGCGTACCTTTTCAGGAAAGAAAAATGCGCTATTCCGTTCAACCGGTAAAAAAAACGTTATGGAAGAGTTCGGCGGCAACGTGAAATACACATTTGATGCGTATATTCCGCTTTTTCACTTAAAAGCGTTACACAACGTTAAAAACGGCATTGTGCTTGAGCTTGCGGAAATGGGGAATATTAGCGGCGGAAGCGAACATATCTTTTACGAATATACTCCGCCGATACCGAAACAGGGCGTTAATCAGTTCAACCATGATAAAAAGGCAAAAAAAGAAACGGTTTTTGTTAATGATATTGCGCTGAATCTGGATAGCCAGTGGACGAAAATAGCCGACAACTCATTTTTATGCGGCGACTCAGCTTTTTTGACTGTTGTAACCGTCAATGCTCCGGCACAAGACGGGAATCAGCTGTCAGAATCGGAACAGTTTATCAAACTTTTTGCGAGTTCGGGGGCTCAGGTAAAAGTACTGCTTCCGTATACGGTTATTAAAGGGAAGCCTGAACGGTTCACCCTTGAGCAAACCGTGTATGACACTGAATCTAAAAAGATTAACAAAGATATTAAACGATGCATTAAAAACAGCGACGGTAGCTTTACCGTTATCAGTCTTACTGTTGACAGCTTTGCATATAATGCACAGCAAAAATATTTTAATAGACTTTTCTAAAATGTGTGATATACTTTTGTAAATGATAGGCCATATACTTTTTGATCTTGATAATACGCTCTATTCCGTCTCAAACCCGATTGATAAGAAGATTACGGAACGGATGTTCCGGTTTATTGCCGATTATCTATCGGTACCGCTGGAAGAAGCAAAAAGATTACAAGCGGCGCGCCGGCATCATTATGGAACAACATTGGAATGGCTTGAGCAGGAGCACCAGTTTACCGACCGTGCAGGGTATTTTGCTGCTGTGCACCCGCCGTGCGAAGTTGAGGAGCTCTATCCCGATGACCGTATACGAGGCTTTTTAGAATCCCTACAACTCCCGATGACGGTTTTAACAAATGCGCCGCTTGAGCATGCCGAACGTGTGCTGAACTTTTTTCATATCCGCGACTTGTTTTTGGGAGTATTCGATATTATCTATCATAAAGGAAAAGGAAAACCGGCAGCCGAGTGTTATACAAACACATTGAAAGCTGTCGGTAAAAGTATTGAAGAGACCTTATTTTTAGACGACTGTCCGGCATATGTACAAGGATATGTTCAAATCGGCGGAAAAGCAGCTCTTATTGATGAGCTGCACAGACACACCGGCTTTTCCCGCAGCTCAGGTATACCGGCTGTCCGTTCGATTTATGAAGTACCGGAATTGTTAGCCGGAAAAGGAGTAATCCATGAATAACGCTTCATTAGTAAATGAGTTAAAAGAGCTTGTTCCGGTCTTTGAACAACTCGCAAGGAAGGATCGCGTTATAACCGATCAGAATGTGTACCAACCTGAGAATACGCAAATACGCGCCATCATTTCCAGCATAATCGATAAATTGCTGCTTGAAGGCTCCCGTATTTATCCTGTGGAGCATATTGAAGAGTTTTTGAACCTCATCAAAGCCGGTAAAAAGGGAATTATCCTCGCCGAGCACTACAGCAACCTTGATCTGCCGGCGATACTGTACCTGCTGGAACGGTCGGGAGAAGCCGGAAAAGCCTTAGCGCAGCGGTCTGTTGCTATCGCCGGTATGAAGTTAACCGAAGAGCAGCCGCTCATTGCAGCCTTAGCCGAAGGATATGAGCGGATTGTCATTTATCCGAGCAGGACACTTGCCGGGATCACCGATCCTGAAAGACTGCAAGAGGAAAAAGAGCGGAGCCGGAGCATTAACCTTGCCTCCATGAAGGCCCTGGAGAAAGCCCGCAGTGACGGAAAAGCGATTATCGTATTTCCGGCAGGAACACGCTACCGGCCCGGTAAACCGGAAACCAAACGCGGTGTCCGCGAAATAGATTCTTATGTACGCACCTCCGATATTATGCTGCTCCTTTCAATTAACGGCAATTGTTTGCGGATATCGGAAGACCCTGCGAATATGCTGGAAGATATTATCTGCCGCGACCGCATCGTGATAGAAGCCAGTCCGGTCATTGACTGCACCGAGTTCCGTGAGCGTGTAAAAGCCGGATGTTCGGATTCCGATGATAAAAAACAAGCGGTAGTAGACCGTATTATGGCGGAACTGGAACTCATGCATAACAGAAATAATGCTGAGTAGCTGAAGGAGTTTGCGTGATGGAAAATTGCATTTTTTGTAAAATCATTAACGGGGAAATTCCGTGTATGAAAATTTATGAGGATGAGTATACGCTTGTTTTTATGGACATCGCAAAGGATGTTGACGGGCACCTATTGGTCATTCCAAAGAAGCATGTTACAAATATGCTGGATGCGGATGAGCAAACTCTTCATCATGTTATGGACACCGTAAAAAAAGTCGCCGATCATTGCGTTGCTGTATGCGGATATGAGGGCGTCAATATGCTCAATGCAAACAATGCTTGCGCAGGACAAACGGTATTTCACCTGCATATACATCTTATCCCGCGAAAAACAGGCGACGGCATACCGAGCTGGCCGAAATTCTGCGGAGCACATCATTCAATCGAAGAAATGTATGAAAAACTCAAAATGTAGGAAAAACTTTTTAATGACTGACCAATTGGATACGCAATGATTGCAGCTTCTGCGGCTGAAGAAAAACACAAAGTGCGCAGGGGCCGCAGAGAATATTTTTAAGTGCGCCCGACACGGCTCGAACGTGCGACCTACGGATTCGAAGTCCGTTGCTCTATCCAACTGAGCTACGGGCGCATTTTTCGTCCTGCTAAAGAATCAGACTTCTTAATCAACGTCTGATAATTGAACATGGACGCAAAAGGGTGGGTGATGGGGTTCGAACCCACGACAACCAGATCCACAATCTGGCGCTCTACCACTGAACTACACCCACCAAGAATGAGCAAAATAGTAACAAATATCCTTGATGCTGTCAAGATAAAAAAACGGTTTTCAGTGATGAGAGCAGGCCGCTGAACAATCAACAACCCCGACGCAAGCGTCGGGGTATGTTGTTCTCATAAGGTGGTTGC
>CAJPOL010000022.1 GCA_905372265.1 uncultured Treponema sp.
ATCCCTTCCACCATAACATTACTTTACTATACTTTTCTTTCATGCTGAAGCCCTGGTTCAAAGACTGGTCAAAGAAGAGAGATGGCATCCCCCTTGCCTATACGGAACCGATCGCCCCTCTAGAGAACCTCTAATCAAAGAAAAGACACAGTCCAAGAACGTGCTTACAGCCTGCCTGTTTTAATGCCGCTGCGCATGCTTCAAGCGTAGCCCCTGTTGTCATCACATCATCGAGCAGTATCAATGTATCGGGAACCGTCTTTGCCGAAACGCTGATTTTTCCCTGTAAATTTACCGCCCGTTCCTCCTTCGACAATTTTTTCTGTGCTGTCCCGTCCCTGCGTTGTAAACAGCGTTTGACCGTGATTTGAGGAAAAACCGTTAATGCTTTCACTAAATCTTCTATTTGATCCCATCCTTTTTCCCGCAGCTTTTGAGGGCGCGGCGGTACCGGCACAAGCGGAATGCCTAAAAGTTCAGGGTTCTGCATCAAGAAACGGAATACCAAAGGAGCAAACACGGCAGAAAAACTACGGATGCTGTTATTCTTCCATGCAGGGACCAATCGCTGCCCAAGTCCAATGTACGGAAAGAGAGTGAATATCCGGTCGCAGGCAGAGGAGGCGTCCGCAATCCCCTCAACGTACTCCGTCCGGCAGCGGGTACAGTACTCCTGTTCCGAAATGAGGATTTTTCCACAACGCCGACAGCGTTCCGTGTTATAGTAGGCAACCGCTTCCGTCCGGCTGTTACGGCTGTTAATGGAACAGATAAATTCGGTGTCAATACAGCGCTTACAAACCGGTAAACCCGTACGGCACTGTTGTCCGCACAACAGACATGTTTGAGGACATAAAAGCGAAGCGTAAAAGCTGCGGAAGCGCTGCTTCCCATTGGAAAAGAAAAATCGAAAGTGTTTCATACTTTCTCTTTATATGACATGCCCTCTGATTCGGCAAAAATTTACTACTCATACAGATTCATGTTGCCGAATTTCCCTTTAATCAGTACCCCCGATGCAAAGAAAGCATCGGAGTATACTGTTCTCATAAGGCGGCTGTCCTAACAAAACTGCAATGCATAAAGGGAAACTCGACGAACGGGTTTCCCGTTTAATTTGTAACGTTTTTTGTTAAAATACTAAATGATCAAAAATAAAATGAAAAATAATGATGATTGATATTAATTATTATAATTCCGGTGAGGCTTTTCTTGTGCGGTATTAACACGGATACGCCGTCCTTCAAACTCTTTCTCATTAAGCTCTGCAATTGCTGTTTGAGCGGCGTTATTATCAGCCATTTCTACGAAACCGAACCCTTTTGAACGGTTGCTGAACTTGTCTTTTATGACGATTGCAGATACGACTTCGCCATAATTTCCGAAGAGAGCAGACAAGCCTTCTTCTGTTGTAGCATAATTTAAATTTCCTACATAAATTTTTTGAGGCATACTTAAATCCTTGTTTACCTTTGCGGTACTGAATACTGAATCCATACGGAACCAATTTCTATGCAATCTGTGCTTTTATCCGTTGCTCCTGACAGCCTAAGCGAAATGTTCCGCTATCGGGAAAGATAAACTCCGATCTCATAGATACATAAGTGTAGCATGGTTTTATCAGACGGTCAACTGCGAATCACCGTGAAAAGAGGTTAAAAATGAAATTTTAAAAGACACCGCTAGAAACCCTGTTAAATTTTAGAGCGTCCCTAGGTGTGCTTTCTACCGATTATAAGATTTTCGTTAAAAATCTGCATATAAGACCTTGACTAATCTTAAAAAGCAGTTAGAATTATTGATATGAGTGATTATCTGGATATCAATAATGAAGAGTTATTGAAAGACTTTTTTAGTGAAGCGGAACAGCAAGTTGAACAGCTGGAAAGTAATATTCTCGTCATTGAGCAAGACCCTACAAATAAGGAAGCTATAGATGAAATTTTCCGGGCAGCTCATACTTTGAAAGGCGGATCTGCTACCGTTGAAATGAGTGAATTATCCGGATTCACTCACGCGGTGGAAGATTTACTTGATGCCATCCGTTCAAATCAGGTAACGGTAACGGAAGATACGGTTGATCTTCTGCTTTATTCGTTGGATATCATTAAAGCGATGCTTGAGTCCCGCGCTAACGGGCAGGTGTATAGTGAAGATGTTTCCGGCACCGTTTCACGGCTGCGCTCATATATCCCTGAGAAAAAAGACGGAAAGAAAGCTGCGCCTAAGGCTCCGCCTCAAGCCGCACAGCCGGTTGTAAAACCTGCCGCTCCCGTTGCTGAAAGCAGTGCTGCAGTTGATCCCGCATCGCTTCTTTCCGAATATGAAATTTTAGAACTGCGGGAAGCGGTGCCGCAAAATCACAAGGTTTATGCCGTTCAGGTTACTTTTGATGAAAGCAGTCTGATGAATACTGTAGGCGGCATACAGGTTTTTGCCGCATTAAAGCAATCTGCCGTTGTGTTGAAAACCATCCCCGATTTTGATGCTTTATATGAAGATATTTTTCATCCCGATGTTATTTATTATATTGCATCGGCTGCCGATAAGACAGGACTTAAATCGATTGCCAGTATTCCGGATGTAACGTTAAAAGTAAGCGTTGACGAGTTGTCGTTAAATGCCGAAGGAAGTGCCTCCAAGGTAAGTGCTGCCAAACCTGCGGCGGCCGTTCCTCCGAAAGAAAGCGCTCCGCAGCCCGATGCAGCGGCATCCGGCTCTGCACAAGAAGCTGCGCCGGCCGCTGCTGCAGCGCCTGCAGCTGATGGGCATCCTAAACGTGCTGCGGCAGCCGGTTCTTCGGCGCACTCGTCGGGTTCGGTACTCCGCGTTGACGCAAAACGTATCGATTATCTGCTTAACTTAGTTAGCGAAACGGTTATTACAAAAGCCTCACTCAATCAGAGTGCAATGGAATTCAATGAGCTGTATTCCCTCTTTCAGTCTGCAAACGGCGAATATAAAGACCGGCTCCGTAAATTCTTGGATAAATTCCCCTCATATCTGGAAAAACTTCAGCAGGGCATGGATCTCAATACTATAAAGAAAGAGCTTTCGGCTGATTACACCGGCATGTTTGAATTGTTCGGCCAGTTTGAAACTTCTATGAAGTATTCCGTTACCAAGTTCCGATCTTCCGCTCAAAACTTGGGAAGAATTTCCGGCGAGCTTCAGGAAGGCGTAATGAAGATCCGAATGGTGCCGATAAGCCAGATTTTCAGCCGCTTTCCCCGGGTCGTCCGCGATCTTTCACGTACGCTGAATAAAAACGTACAGCTGGTGATTGAGGGTGAAGACACCGAATTGGATAAATCCGTTGTCGAAGACTTGCTCGATCCCATTATGCATTGTGTGCGTAACTCGTTGGATCACGGTATTGAAACGCCCGAAGACCGGAAAAAGTTGGGAAAGTCCGAACAGGGAACATTGCTGCTTAAAGCAAGTAATGAAGGTAATATGATTGTCATTGAAGTTACCGACGACGGTAAAGGGATCGATGTTGATGCGGTTAAATCAAAAGCGGTTGAACGGGGAATTTTGCATCCCGGTAAAAATTTAACCGATGTTGAAGCGTATCAGCTGATCTTTGCACCCGGGTTCTCGACTTCAAAAACCATTTCCAGTGTTTCAGGACGCGGCGTCGGTCTTGATGTCGTTAAAACACATATTGAAAAATTAAACGGTACTGTTACGGTTCTTTCTGAAAGAAATAACGGCACACGTTTTACGATTAAACTGCCGTTGACATTAGCGATTATTCAGGGTCTGCTTATCCGCGTCGGTGAAGAGGTGTATTCCATTCCGATCACATCGGTTATCGAAAGTCATCGCGTACGGAGTGAAGAGATTAACCGCATAGATAGTTATGAAGTATTTAATGTCCGTAATGAAGTTATCAGTTTGTTGCGGTTAAACAGGCTCTTCGGCGTTCCCTCTGCTGAAGGAGGCGAGGAAGGATACCACTACATTGTTATCGTTGGAACTGCTGAGAAAAAGGTCGGCTTAATGGTTGACAGTCTTATCGGCGAAGAAGATGTAGTTATTAAACCGTTAAAAGATCAATTTACAAATTCGCCGGGAATTGCCGGAGCTTCTATCTTAGGCGACGGCTCGGTTTCTTTGATTATTGATGTCGGTCAGCTGCTTGACTTAGGTTTAAAGCAGGAAATACGTGCCCGTGAGCGCCGAGAAGCCTCTATTTGGTAATAAGGAATTGAGTGATTATGGAAGCAACCGAACTGAACACTAATGTAAATGATGAAATGCAGGATGAATATCTTCGCGAACACATGTCCGTTGTCGATTTTAAGATGATTACTTTTTCGCTTGCCGAAAAAGATTATGCAATCGACATCATGAAAGTAAAAGAAATTGCGAAAGCAAATAATTTTACGTATGTCCCCAATACGGCTCCGTTTGTGCTTGGCGTATATAATCTCCGCGGCGATATTATTCCTATTATTGATTTGCGGATATTCTTTAATATTCCGGTTAAACAGCGTTCCAAGGAAACTATCGAGAGCATGGTTATCATTACCGTTGATGATCAAACTTTCGGAATTGTCGTCGATCGCATCGATAAGGTTGTCGGCGTATCAAAAAACACCATTCAGCCGCCCCATCCGATTTTCGGTGATATAAATATCAAGTATATCTATGGCGTGGTTGAAAATGCCGGACAACTGTACATTTTATTGGATGTTGACCGTATTTTTGCCGCCCGTACGGTAAAAGAAGAAAAACCTGAAGAAGCGGCGGAAGCGATATTACCGGATGCCAATGCCGTTAAACCGGAAAAAGAGGTGTCTCAGTCGAACGATGCGTTGGATATCCGCTTTATTAGCGATACGCTTGCAGCGCTTGGCAAATTCTATGCGTCTGCCATAAATGAAGGGTGGATGGAAAAACGCTATTATGAATGGCGTGATATGCGTGTGGCTTCGGATATTCAAATTCAGTCGGAAGAGCAAGCAAAAGAATTTTTGAGTACGTTCTTATCGCCTGATACCGGCCGCTTTTGGGCAGATACATATTTAAATTCCGTATTATCCGTATTGCCTGATAATGATTCCAAGATTATTAATGTTTGGAATGTCGGATGCGGTACCGGTTATGAAACGTATAGTTTTGCAGTATTGCTGAAACATAAGTACCCGCGCGCGACAATAAGGATATATGCAAACGATTCTGATTTGTTATCAATATCAAATGCGCCTATGTTGACCATTCCTGAAGATCAGGTGGTGAACCGTTATCAGCGTTATTTAGTGAAAGGCGTTAACGGTTCTTACAGCTTTAATCAGGAAATCAAGGATATGATATTGTTTGAGTATCACGATTGTACCCATCAGAATACGGTTCCTGATGCCGATATTATTTTGGCACGTGATATATTATCCTTTTTGAAACCTGAAAAACAAACTGCATTACTGGAAGAATTCCGGGAAAAGTTGAAGACAAGCGGTATTATTATTTTAGGCGCTAATGAGATGATGCCGAAACAAAACGGTTGGCTTCGACAGATGATGGGCGATATGGCTACTTTTTCACGAGAGTAGTTTTATAGCGGATAGCTGAAAGCAATAACTTTTTGCTATCAATAATGAAGAGGGCTGACAATTGAATCGCAATCGTCATGCACAGTTTGAAACTGTAAACGGACCTCTTGCCGTAACGGATATGTGTTCGTTTAATTTTGATAGAAGGAGATTTTAATGCGTGTAGAGTATATCAATCCGTTTAGCGAAGCTGCCTATAATATCTTGGTGCAAGTTCTTAACGGTGACGTTAAACGCGGTGATTTGTATCTGAAATCTACTTGTATGCCGGTTATGGGTGTTGCGGCTATTGTGGGATTAGCTGGAGATGTGGAAGGGCGTGTTCTCTTTGATATGACTGCCGATACGGCATTGAGAATTGCTTCTGCGATGAATCAGGAAGAATTGACGGAATTCGATGAATTATCCCGTGCAACCATTACAGAGCTTGCTAACATGATTACCGCGCAAGCAGTTACAAAGCTGCATGATCTCGGCTTTAAGTTTGACTTGACACCACCTGCTCTCTTTACCGGTGATAATATGTCAATATCCAGCAGTGATATTGAAGCATTAATTGTCCCGATGGAAACAGCGCAGGGTAAAGTTGAAATAAACGTTGCTATTCGCGACAGAGCATAAGAGGAGTTAGGGTATGATTTCTAAACAGGATTTTCCGTCTATCAATGAACGTGCCCCGGGCGGTGTGAGAGCTGATGGCTCATCCTTTAAAGTTTTGGTTGTAGATGATTCCATCTTCGTTTCAAAGCAAATCGGTCAGATTTTGACCAGTGAAGGATATGAGGTCATTGCAACCGCTACGGACGGTTTTGAAGGGGTTGAAAAGTATAAAGAGCTTTGTCCTAATGTTGATTTAGTAACTATGGATATAACCATGCCGAAAATGGATGGAATCACTGCATTGGAGCAGATTATGGCTTTTGATAAAAATGCAAAAGTCGTTATGATCAGTGCTCTTGGAAAAGAAGAATTGGTGAAGAAGTCTTTGCTGCTCGGCGCAAAAAATTATATTGTTAAACCGCTTGACCGTAAAAAAGTGTTGGAGCGTATTGCCGCTGTTTTAGCAAAGTAATTTCTTTAATAGAAAGCCTCTAAAAACTTCAATTCTTAGGGGCTTTCTTTTATTCTTTTATGGTGTCTCTATATATAAAAGCTGATACATATGGTTTTTATATGATATCATATACTTATTTCCCAGAACGATTTGTAATTTTGTGCGGAGCCTACAAATAAGACTTTGTACATAATTTTGCCGGTTTTTGCTTTTCCCTGCATGAAGCGCTTGAATAATATCGTCTTTGCTCAAGCCGTCTCTTTTTTCTAAGAATTTTTCTAATAAACATTGTTGGTTTTTTGAAAAGAATTTTAAGAAACCGTTAATCTCGTTACCATCCGCATAGTGAGCATGTTGTGTACCGGATGGCGCAGCTTGTGCACTGTGAGTATGCTTTTCAGCTTCATGGGCCATATCTTTTAGTTTCTGTAAACTCATTTTTACTTTTTTTATCAACTCTCTGTCTTTTGCGGTAACAAACGGAAACTGATTATAGGACTGAGCGGCATATGCGGTAAAATTGAATTGGCTATTTGTTTCTTTATAAACTATAACGGTAAAAGTGAAGCCTAAACGGTTAAGTAATGCTTCCACATCTAAGTGATAGTGCTGCACCTCGGCTTCTTCGACCAGGAGAACTTTTAGCGAAGGTTTTTCGATTTGAGCGAGTAATTCTTTTAAGCAATGAGCAGATATAGCTATGATATCGTCATCTTCAAGGTGTCGATGGAGCCGGTTATTTCTTTCTCGATTATGATCGTATAACAGAACTCTCATACTATTGTTATCGGCTTATTTATATTTATTTGAAGACTGTATACATCTTTTCAAGGGTTCTTCGGTATCTACTCGCTTTTTGTCTTTAATACTGAAAGGAAAGCTGATTGCGGCAGCTCGACATCGCCGACCATCTTCATACGCTTTTTCCCCTCTTTCTGTTTTTCAAGGAGCTTGCGCTTGCGGGTAATATCTCCGCCGTAGCACTTTGCCAACACGTCCTTGCGCACCGGATTTACCGTTTCGCGCGCAATGACTTGACTGCCGATTGCCCCCTGAATCGCGATCTTAAACTGCTGCCGTGTAATTTCTTCCTTTAACTGTTCGCACACGTGACGCGCCTTGTTGTAGGCGTTGGGTTTATACGAAAGCTGCGCAAGGGCGTCCACCGGCTTGCCGTTCAGCAGAATATCGATTTTAACCAGCTCCGTCGGGCGCATTTCAATCACTTCGTATTCAAAGGAGGCATAGCCGCGGCTGATGCTTTTTAAGCGGTCGTAAAACTCAAACAGCACTTCTGCGAGCGGCATTTCGTAGGTAACCTCCACCCGCTTTTGGTCGAGGTAGTTCATCGCGGTCTGTACGCCCCGTTTTTCAATACAGAGGGAGATAATATTGCCGAGATATTCCGTCGGGGTGATGATATTCGCTTTTATATACGGCTCATCCGCGGATGCGATCTTGCCTTCGTCGGGATATTCGGCGGGGTTGTCGCAGCTCATCGTTTCGCCGCTCCGCAGATGGAGGCGGTAACGTACGGACGGCGCGGTAAAGATAACCGCCTGATCGAATTCCCGCTCAAGCCGCTCCTGCACAATCTCCAGATGAAGCAGCCCCAAAAAACCGCAACGGAACCCGTGTCCGAGCGCTATCGAAGAATCTTTTTCGTAGGTGAGACTTGCATCATTCAGCTTGAGCTTGTCAAAGGCATCACGCAGCTGCTCATAGTCATTGGTATCGACGGGATACACGGAAGAAAACACCACCGGTTTGACCGCTTTGAATCCGGCACGGGGTTCCGCACAGGGTCGCGTCGCATCGGTGAGCGTATCGCCGACTTGTACATCGGAGACGGTTTTAATCCCGGCGATGATATAACCGACTTCCCCCGCACGCAGGGAATCCCGCTGCACGAGGCCGAGAATGAAAACACCTGTCTCTTCTACGCGGTATTCCGCATTGCTGTGCATAAAACGGATAGTCATGCCGGGCGTTATCGTCCCTTCAAACACCCGCAGGTGGATGATAACCCCGCGGTATGCATCGTAGTGGCAGTCGAAGATGAGCGCCTGCAAGGGAGCATCCGCAGAACCGGCGGGCTTCAAAGAGCGCATCGATATTTTTACCGGTCTTTGCCGAAACTGCAACGGCACTATCGGAATCGAGTCCTAAATCGTGATCAATCTGAGCGGAAACCGCCGGAATATCTGCCGCCGGTAAGTCAATTTTGTTGATCACCGGCAAAATTTCGAGGTTGTGTTCAAGCGCAAGGTACATATTGGAAAGTGTCTGCGACTCCACTCCTTGCGTCGCATCGACAATCAAAATTGCCCCCTCACAGGACGCAATGGCGCGGGATACCTCGTAGGTAAAGTCCACATGTCCGGGTGTGTCGACAAAGTTTAAAAGATAGTCCTGCCCGTCGGCAGCACGGTACGGAATGGTAACCGCCTGGCTTTTAATGGTAATGCCGCGTTCCCGCTCAATATCCATGTTATCGGTCATCTGCGCACGATAGTAGCGTTCATCGATAACCTTGGCTTTTTCAATTAAACGGTCGGCAAGCGTTGACTTCCCGTGATCAATATGAGCAACAATACAGAAATTGCGGATATGGTCGATTGCATACATAGAGCTTGTATACTATTGGAAATAAGCCCGGCTGTCCAGACGGCAGATAGCGCTTCTTCTAAAAAAGAGCCTGCATTTCTAATGTCTATATGCCGACTTTCGGTATTCCAGCGGTGTTGTGCCGAAGTATTTTTTCATCTCGCGGGAAAAATGGCTGACATCGCAAAAGCCGTTTTCCTCCGCAATTTGACTGACAGGTAAAGCGCTGTTCCGCAGCAATTCCATAGCAGTATGGAGCCGCTGAGACATGATATACCGATGCGGAGACATCGTTAATTCAGCTTGAAAGATTCTAAATAATTGCGAGCGGCTGATCCCAACAGTATCGGCAAGCGCTTCTACGGTCAGCTGCGCCTTTTTATCCGCAATAACTTTGAGAGCGCGAGCTACTACATAATTCACATTCTGTTGCGATTGTTTTTGCTGCAGCCGTATCGACAACTCATCGAAGATACTAAAAAGAGCGGCATTCATATTATACGCCGTATCAGCCGGTAATCGAAGGTTCTCAAATACCGTCAATAGCCGTGCGCCGTCATCTATTGAAACTACAGGACATTTTTTTAGCGCCCCTGTTTGGGCAACCAGCTGCGGGGCATCAATACCGGTAAAGCCTATCCACCAATATTCCCATGGATCCTTTATCGATGCCTCGTACCATGTGAGGGATTCAGGGAAAATAATAAATACATCATTCTTTTTTACATGAAACTGCTGCCCATCCGCAACATATATGCCGCTTCCGTCCTTGATATAGTGTAAAACAAAGTGTTTTCTGATCGACGGCCCATAACGGTGCTTAGACTCCGAGCGCTGCCAGCCGTATTCCAGAACCGATAAACCGTAGCAGCACCGCATATCGGTATTGTAGTATTTATTTTTATACGCCATTTCTCTATCAGTATAGCAGCGCTTCTATCAAAATGCAACAATAATCCTGCTAAAGGCAACATTTATCCATTGACGGTAAAAAAAAGCAATCTTATGCTATATAAAGATATATGTGCGTCCAGAGAAAGGGCGCGTAGGTTTATCAGAGGATGTTATGGAGAAGATGCTGACAGTTGCTTTAGCGGGACTTGGGAACCGCGGCCTCTACGCTTACGGAAACGAGTTACACCGGCTGCAAGACAGCGTAAAAGTTACCGCCGTTGCCGACATTGATCCTGAAAAAGTCAATTCGGCAAAGGAGCTTTTTTCTCTTGATGAGGCACACTGTTTTTCCAGTGCGGAAGCGCTCTTAGCGCAGCCTCAACTGGCCGATGTGCTTTTTATCACCACACAAGACCGCCAGCATGTTGATCACGCAATTCCCGCTCTTCATGCAGGCTATGATGTAGTGCTTGAAAAACCGATTTCACCTGATGCCGCCGAGATACAAGCCCTTTTGGAAGCCAAGCGGCAAACGGGTAAACAGGTTATTGTCTGTCATGTGTTGCGGTATACGCCGTTTTATAACACAATTAAAGATTTGCTTGATGCCGGTACCGTCGGTACGGTTATGAATATTCAGGCTATCGAAAATGTCGGCTATTATCATCATGCGCATAGTTTTGTGCGCGGGAATTGGCGGCGCTCCGATACGACTTCTCCGATGATTTTGCAAAAATGCTGCCATGACTTTGATATTTTTCTGTGGCTGACCGGCGGCATACCCCAGCGCGTGAGCTCATTCGGAGCGCTCAGCTTTTTCACGGCCGCGAATGCCCCCGAAGGAGCGGCGGATTACTGCATGGACGGCTGTAAGGCAAAAGACGCTTGCGTGTTTGATGCGGAAAAAATATACCTGACCAATCCGCGGACGGGTTTTTTGCAGGGGAACAGCGGATGGCCGAACGATGTAGTCGCCTTTCAGCCCACTGAACAAAAGCTGCGGGATAACTTAAACCGCGGCCCGTACGGCCGTTGCGTATACCGGTGCGATAACACTGTCGTGGATCATCAGGTGGTAAACGTAGAATTGAGCGGAAATATTTTGATAAATTTTACCATGTCGGCTTTTTCGCCCGACGTTACCCGCGTAACAAAAATCATGGGAACGTCCGGCTGTATTCTCGCCGATACCGGAACAAATACCATTACCGTTGCGCCGTTCGGTAAAAAAGCGTATCAAGCGGAGATTGCCGTTCAGTCCGCTCATTCGGGGCACGGCGGCGGAGACGGCGGTTTGGTGCGGGAAGCGGTTGACTACTTTTTACACCCCGAACGGAAGAGTGTCCGGCTCAGTTCCCTGGAAGTATCGGTCGGCAGCCACCTTATAGCCTTAGCGGCAGAAACGTCCCGTTTGGAAAACGGAAAAGTTATTCCTATAAATGTAAATACCAGAGCCTTGAGCTCTGTTCTGTAAGGAGGAAAACATGAAAAAGAGGATGATGCATACGGCAATCGCCGCCGGTCTTGTGGGACTAGCGGCTCTCTGTACCGCATGTACGCAACAGACGGCGGATAAGGATTCCGGCAGTACAGCGGCGGCCGGTTCCGCTCCTACGGCGTGGTATGAAAAATACTCTGAGCCGGTTACCGTGAATATCGGCAGGAGGGTGAGCAAGAACTTTCTTAAAGGCGAAGATTGTACGAACAATCAGTATACACGGTGGATAAAAGAAAAGCTCAACATCGATATTACGCTCGCTTTTTCTCAGGAGAATATACGGCAGGAAATGACTCTTGCGCTTGCGACCGGTGCACTGCCTGACGTTATGGTGATCAGCGATCCGCTGCAATTGCATCAATTGATCGATGCCGATTTACTCGCCGATTTGAACGGAGTCTATGATCAATACGCAAGCCCGCTACTGAAAGATATGATTGAGAGTTTCGGCGGTAAAGAAAAGGCCTTTGCATCCGCCATGCAGGACGGTAAATTATATGCTATTCCGGCAATGATGCCCGGCTATGAATATGCGCTGACATGGGTACGCAAAGACTGGCTTGATAAGTTGAACCTGCCGATGCCGACGACTATGGATGAGCTGGTTGCTACCGCCCGCCGGTTTGTCGAGGCCGATTTAGCCGGAGGCAAACAAACAGTCGGTATTGAGCTTTCTAAAGACTTAGCCGGAATCTACAGCGATTCATGCACTGCAGACCCGCTGTTCAATTACTACAATGCGTTCCCGAAACTTTGGATTAAAAATGCGGCGGGCGAATGGCAGTGGGGCTCGGTGCAGCCTGAGACAAAGCAAGGATTGGAAACACTCAATCAATGGTATAAGGAAGGTATTATTGCAAAAGATTTTGTAACCCGCGATCCTTATGCATCGATTGCATCGGGTTATTCCGGTATTGTATTCGGCGCTTGGTGGATACCCGTGTGGCCGCTCAACGATACGGTTGCAAACAATGCCGAAGCGGATTGGAGACCATGTATTTGTACGGTTTCCCCCGATGGTAAGTACCGCGTATTCGGTAACAATATCAATATTGCATACGCTATTGTGAATAAAGATTACGCGCATCCTGAAGCCTTAATCAAGCTGCTGAATTTAAGTGCCGAAGTACAGGTCGATTTTGACGGTAAAGCATTAAGCGATGAAGAAGTACAAAAGTACGGCATGCAGATACCTGAATCGGTGCTGCATGCTTATAGCGGTACTAATATGAAATGGAATGACTGGCCGACCAATACGATTTTGCGCTTTTATAATCAAATGATAAAGCTCGCTGCAGAACGGGCACGGATGATGGACAATTATAAAGCCGGTAAAAAAGACGGCATTCCCGCTACCGAACAGACGTTACTGCAGAATGTCATTAATTTTGAAAATAATACCGACCGCGGTATGCTTGCATGGCAGGATTATACCCGCTATAAGGCAATGGAAGCGATGCTGAACATAGAACCTCAGCTCGAAACCCGCGCGTGCTATTATCCGATGTCAACCGAAACGATGCAGCAAAAATGGGCTAACCTGAAAACGATGGAGGAACAGGTATTCCTAAAAATTATTATGGGGGAAGAACCGCTCAGTAAATTTGATACGTTTGTTTCCGATTGGCAAAATCAAGGCGGCGCAGAAATAACAAAAGAAGTGAACGAGCAGGCCAGAAGGAGAGGTCAATAGTACATGAAGGAATGCGGGGCTGTCTTGAAAAGCACCAGGCTTTTAAGGCAGCCCCCTCCCCCATTGTTGGAGGTTATTATGCGCGATAAAAAAGCACAGTGGGCATACCGTTTGATGACTCTGCCCGGATTACTGTGCCTGCTCGCTTTCAGTTATATCCCGATGTTCGGTATTATTATGGCCTTTCAGAATTTTATCCCAACGAAAGGCTTTTTATATTCAAAATTTATAGGGTTAAAGCATTTTTATTATCTCTTTCAGCTGCCCGATATTGCAAATGTATTCTACAATACGCTGTATATTGCATTTGCAAAAATTGTATTGGGTCTTATCATCCCTATTCTTTTTGCATTGATGCTTAATGAGATACGGAGCAGAACATTCCTCAAGCTGTCGCAGACGATTATGTATTTGCCGAATTTTGTTTCGTGGGTTATTTTGGCAACTATTTTCAGGCAGATTTTTTCAAACTTCGGTTTTGTCAACGCAATGCTCCAAGCACTTAATTTTGAACCGGTAAACTTTTTAGGTAACGGCGGCTGGTTTAGAACGATTGTTATTTGGTCTGATGTATGGAAAAATTTCGGCTTCGGTACAATTGTCTATCTTGCTTCGATTATTGCCATTAATCCGAATTTATACGATGCCGCTAAAATAGACGGCGCATCAAAACTGCAACAGATATGGCATGTTACGCTTCCGGGGATGGCTTCAATCATTGTGCTGATGGCGACTCTTTCACTTGGACGCGTGTTAAGCGCCGGTTTTGATCAGATATACAATATGTATAATCCGCTTGTTTATTCTCATGCGGATATTATCGATACGTATGTGTACCGTATCGGCCTTGAAGGAATGCAATTCGGCTTTGCCGCTGCTGTCGGGCTTTTTCAATCCGTAATCAGCTGTATATTGATCATACTTTCTTATTTCTTAGCGGGTAAATATGCAAACTACCGAATTTTTTAAAGGATAAACCGATGAAACAATCCAGTACTTTAAATATAGCAATATATATCATTGTGTTTATAGCGGCAGCTTTATGTCTTTTACCGATTATCAACATCATTGCCATCTCGCTCAGTGAAGCATCGATAGCTGTTACCGGACAGGTCTTTTTTATTCCGAAACGTTTTACACTGGCTTCATACGAAAAAATGTTTGCCGAAGGGCAATTTATGCGTTCCTTTATGATTTCCGTTGCACGGGTCGTCATAACGCTGTGTCTTTCCATACCGGTAACGGTGATGATGGGTTACGCATTATCAAAAGACGTAAAAGTATTCCGCGAACGTACCGTTATCACATGGCTTACGATTATTCCGATGCTGTTCGGCGGCGGGCTGATTCCGACTTACATGGTAATGAATATGTACGGCCTTATTAACCGGTTCTCGGCGCTGATCCTGCCGGCGATATTCAGTACCTTCAATATGCTGATCGTTATGAATTATTTCCGCGGCATTCCGAAAGAACTGGAAGAATCCGCTGTTATCGACGGCGCCGGTCCATGGCGGATATTGTGGTCTATCTTTTTGCCGCTTGCACTTCCGACCATCGCAACGGTTTCACTCTTTATCATTGTCGGAACATGGAATGAGTTTTTTGCCGGTCTTATTTATATCAAGGATATTAAAAACTATCCGCTGCAAACCTACATCCGCAGTCTCACCATCAATGTTGATTTTGTGATGCTGACCAAAGAAGAGCTGATTGAACGGATGAAAATCAACGGCCTGACCTTTAACTCAGCAAAAGTCGTTGTAGCGATGCTGCCGGTCTTGTGTATTTATCCGTTCCTGCAAAAATATTTTGTAAAAGGACTGGTGCTCGGTTCGGTAAAAGAATAAGAACAAACGAAAGTTTAAAGTTTTTTGAGATCGAAGAAGCACGCTCTTGCTTTTTTCTTACGAAGCTCTTATGCTGCCTTATTCTTATGCAGACTCATCCGCTCATTGAAACCGTATTGACAACGCTTAAGCCCTATATCGGCGATACGCCCCGTCATTTTCTTCTTGCCTGTTCAGGCGGGGCTGATTCTACGGCCTTACTGCTCATTTTTCATCGCTTACAACAGCAGCTTTCATGCCGGTTGTCTGCGGTAACGGTCAATCATAATATCAGAAGCGCTGCGGAAAGCGCGGCGGATGCTCAATTCGTTGCAGACCTCTGCCGGAATCTAAGGCCGCCGGTACCCTGTCTTATCAAAGAAATACCCTCAGGCACGGTAGCCCGCTGCGCTGCAAAGCGGAAACGGGGCATCGAAGACGCTGCTCGGCTCCTGCGCTACCGCATATTTGAAAAAACTGCGGCAGCCGTTCATGCCGATTTTATTGTAACTGCTCATAATAAAAACGATGCCTATGAAACCGTCCTTATGCGGATGTTTCAGGGAGGAGGAACGGAAAGCCTGCATACCATGCCGGTACAGCGCGGCATCTATTTGCGGCCGCTTGTTACGGAAAGCCGCCTCGGCCTAGAAGCATTTTTACGGCAGCAAGGCGTTTCGTGGCGCGAAGATTCCACCAATGCGGAGAACCGTTACCTGCGGAACCGCATCAGGCATTTTCTCATACCGGCGCTGACGGAGACATTCGGCTCATGGATGCCGGGTTTTGATAAAACAGTACGGCGGATTTCGCTTGATTGCGCTTTCTGCAATGCCGTACTGCAAGATGCCCGCGCCGCTGCCGGAATAAAAAGCGAATGGCAGATATGCAGACACGGCGCGCTGAAACTTTCCGCAGCCTTTTTCTTCGGCCTCTCCCCTGCTTTGCGGCTTAAAGTCCTTGAGCACGGCTGCCGCCGCCTCAACGTACGGGAACGGATACCGGCAGGCATTCTCTTCCGCATGGCCGAATGCGTCCCGCAGACCGCCATCACAGCGGCAGGCAATCTAAGATTGGAAACGCACGGAGAACACATCTTCCTCTTTAAAAGCGCCGCATACCGGCAGTGGCGCAGCCGCGCTCCTTACAGTATATATATAGAAAAAACCGGCAGCTATGCATACCCGCTCGGAAAACTTGACGTCTATGCAACCGGCTGCGGCATCTTTGTAAAAGACAGCGCCGATCCTAAAATCGGTATCGGCCCTGTTATCCTCCCCCTGACAGTACGGAACAGGTGCGGCGGCGACCGTATTGCTACGAGCGGCGGAGGCTCAAAAAAGGTAAAAAAAATTTTAAATGAGTGGGCTGTTGATTCACTGAGCCGTGATCTTTTGCCGATTATAATAGAGAATAATCATCTGCGCGCCTTATACGGCAGTCCGCTCGGATATAAAAACTGGTTTGTGGAGGAAAATAGCAATGCCGGCATATAAGAAATCCTTTCTATCATTTGTGTGTGTATTATTTGTCATATTCACGGTAGCAAAAGCGCATACACAGGAAATAAAAGCGCCGTCTCAAAATACGAACGGCACATACGCGCTTGAGTATTTGACAAAAGCAGCAAAAAGCTATGCGGCAGGAGATTATGCGCATACGCTTGAATATGTACGGAAAGGACAGTCATACGATAATTCCTTAGCCGATTTTTCATACTTGGAAGCGCAGTGCTTGATGCAGTTGGGAGAAAGCCGCGCAAAAGCGCTTGCAGCAGCGGAACAAGCTGCGGTCTCCGGCCTAACGTACCATGTATTCGATTTGGAAGCCGTTACACTGCTTTTAGGGCAACTCTATGTCGAAACCTGCCGCTACACCGATGCAATAACCGTACTCAATACGTTGCCCTTTCCGTCCGCCGACAGCGATTTTTATTATGCATGGGCGCTCTACGGACTTGGACAGGAAGAAAAAGCGCGGGAGCATATCGCGATTTCGCTTGACCGCTGGAGTTTCGATCCGCGCTTTCCAACGCTGTTTTTCTTACAAGAACGGAGTAAACCGGTCAGCCGTTCGGGAAAAAGGCTCGCCGATATGCTGATGCAGCAGCTTCCGGTATGGCTTGAGCGGGAACCTTCGATAGCAGTATATGCAGCGCCTTTTGATCCTAACCCGCGCGAGAACAATCGCCGGCTCAAAATATACCGGAATATGTATCGGGGGAATGAGAAAGCGCGGGACGGCAAAACGCAGCTTTCCGCTATTTTGGCGGAACTCCGCTACGGCGTTATCGATGAAAAAACAGCCGTCAAAGAATTCTTTTCGGTAAAAACACAGCATATTATCAAAAAGCCGGTAAACGGAAAAAAAGCGCTGCCGGTCATCTACTCCGATCAGCTGATAGAACTCTGCCGTCTTGTCGGTATGGTATCGGTACGGCAAAATATTGCAGACCGGCTCAAAATATTCACAGGCGTCATAGCGGAAGACGGAAACCATGACGGCATCCTTTCATCGGCAGTCTTTTTTGAACAGGGCCGTCCCGTGTCGGCTTTTTTCGATCCTAACCAAGATGAGACCTACGATTATCAAGTCATCTGTAATTTCGGTGCGCCCGATGTCATTACAACCGCAAAAAACGGTTATACCGTTCGGTACGACACCTACCCCGCTATACGTTCAATAGTGCAAAAGGAGAACAAGGCAACCTATACGCTCCGTCCGTTTGCCCTCCGCTGGAAACCGGTAGAACAGCACGAATTCGAGCTCAACCTTAAAAACAGCGAAGTGAATGCAGAGCCGTTTTTTACCTTACGGCTGCGGGACACTGTCAGCCTTTTACAGGAATCCGATATTCTATTTACAACGCTCTACCGGGATGAGCCGAGTACGAGGGTAAAAGATACATTCTATCGGACTCACTTTGAAAAAGGCAGTATTATTTCAGTTGAAACGAGAAAAAATGCAAAAACCGTTGCGCACGCACGGTATCGGAACGGCGCATTGGTTGAAAAAATTTTTGACTATGATGAAGACGGTTTTTTTGAAGTAACCGAACGCTATAATCAATACGGAGAAATTGAGAAAATTGCAATCGATATCAATAAAAATAAATTATTTGAATATTATGAGCTGTATGATAGAGAAGGAAAGATCGTAAAAAATTGGGATGAAAATGAAGACGGCATTCCTGAAATACAGTACACGCAGTTTCCTTCAGGCGAAGCTGAAACAGTGTGGCAGCGCAGGTTTTCAGGTCAATCGGTCTCGGTATTGTATCAAAATGGGGCGCCTGCAAAATTAACGATTGGAAGCAGAGCCTTTCAGCTCATTAAAGAAGACTCCTACCCGCTTTATTGGCTGGGTAAACGTCCGCACTTTTCCGATAAAATTGCAGAAAAACTTCTGCAAGTATTTAATGAAAGTACCGCCTCAGTAGAATCATACACTGCTATTGCCGGAAACGATGAGCTGTATGCTGTCCGTTCGGGAGGTTATATTTTTGTAGAGCTCTTTCCTATTCCGGAATCTGAAGGCGGTAAGCAGTGAGGCGTCTGGTTTTTCTCATTATCACGGCCGTTTTAGTTTTCTGCACCGGCTGCGTCAGCCCACGCTCCGAGTTTCCCGATCCGATTGACTATACCGACGGCGGAGCGGTTATCCATGAAATGACGCATATCCGAAACTTCATGGCGGAAAAACCGCTTGAGGCGCTGGTACGGGCAAAACGTTTAACGCTCTATACCGAAAATACTCAAGAAATCACCGCATTATATCAAGAAGCGGAATCAAACGTAGAAGCTCTTTTTGAGGAAACGGTCAAAGCGGAGCAGTGGGCGGATGCCATACGGATATTCAGATCATTGACCGTACTCAAGGCTCCTCCCGCACAGTGGTCGGAAGAAAAGCTCTTAACAGCGCAGCGGAACGCATGGAAAGACAAAGGCTATATCAATTTGCTGCACACTCAGACAGAAAAGCAGCCCGCTCATGAATTGCCCCCCTCTATTCAAACCGTACGGAATATGATTCAAGGCACCGTTACCGTATGGGTTGACCGCGGCATTACGATCGAAAAAGGACTTGGCCGCGCGGATAGGATGATAGGTTCAGGCTTTTTTATTGACAACAAAGGCCATGTCATCACCAACTACCACGTTATTCAAAGCGAAGTCGATCCTAAATATGAAGGGTATTCCCGCGTATACATTAAAATGCCGGATAATACGGCAGTAAGAATACCGGCAAAAGTTATCGGCTGGGATCCCGTTTTCGACCTTGCGCTCCTAAAGACGGAAATAACGCCTCCCGTTTACTTCTCACTCGGCTCCTCAGACGATTTAAATGTCGGGAGCAAAATTTATGCCATCGGATCTCCAGCCGGATTGGAGCAAACTCTGACCTCAGGCATTGTTTCGGCTCAAAACCGCCGCCTTTTGTCATTAGGCAGCGTATTGCAAATTGATGCGCCGGTTAATCACGGCAGTTCAGGCGGTCCGATCATCGATGAAGCGGGACGGGTACAAGCGATTGTTTTTGCAGGACTTGAGCGGCAAGAAGGCTTGAATTTTGCCATTCCCGTCGAGCTCTTAAAATCGATACTTCCGCAGCTTTATGCCGGTGGTAAAATAGGCCATGCGTGGATGGGCGCCTACGGTCAAACAAGTAAAGAGGAAATTGCCCCGCAAAAAGGAGCGGAACTTGTGTATGCGCTGCCGGCAGGCCCTGCTTCACAGATACCGACCGGAACGGTCATTACGGAAATAAACGGCGTCCGTACCGCTAACCTTGAAGCGCTGCAAGCCGAACTGATGCGTTTTACCGCCGATACCATTATCCGCGTTTCCGGTTACGAGCCCGCCCCGGAAGGAACTGAGGGGGATACGGCGCCCCCTGAAACCCGGCAAAAAAAAGATTGGTTTGTATTACTGGAAAACCGCCCCGAAAATCCTGCGGAACAGGTGTATAAGCGAGATCGTCCTTCCCGCGCCGTATTGCCGCTCTATGGAATCACGCTTGAAAATGCCGGCTGGAAAAAATCGTTCCGTATAACCGGCGTTCTGCAAGGAAGCTATGCCGATGAAGCAGGCTTTACGGTAGGAGATTATTTTGAACTTCGCAGTATGGAGCTTGACTCCGAATACGAAATAGTGCGCACCCGCATTTACACACAGCGGCGGAAGGCGGCGTTCGTCGACTCGTTTATGGAAATAGGGGCATATCTGGATAGCCCATCGTATTTTTAAAGGCAGGCCGGTTTTACAGACGCCTTGCTGTTTTATGGAGTCTTAGATGAGTATTTATGTTGAAAATCTTTGTAAACGGTTTGAATACTATAAAAAAGAAGAAGGGCTAAAAGGATCGTTTAAGAATATCTTTCACCGGAAAAAACTGATAAAGCATGCGGTTGACGGTATTTCGTTCTCGGTACCGCAAGGAGAAATCCTTGCGCTGCTGGGTCCGAACGGCGCCGGAAAAACTACAACGCTGAAAATGCTTTCGGGGATTTTGTACCCGACATCGGGAACGGCGCAGGTGGCGGGTTTTATACCATGGGAGCGGAAAACGGCGTTTAAGAAACAGTTCGCTATTGTGATGGGGCAAAAAAATCAGCTGTGGCCCGACTTGCCTGCCCGGGAAACATTCCGGCTTAATCAGTACATGTACGAAATCCCCGATAAAGAATTTAAGAAAAACCTTGCCGAATTGACGGAACTGTTATCCGCCGAACAGGTACTGGATGTACAGGTGCGCCGGCTCTCGCTCGGAGAGCGGATGAAAATGGAGCTGATCGCCTCGCTCTTACACCGTCCGTCCGTTCTCTTTTTGGATGAACCGACTATCGGTCTTGATATTATCGCGCAGAAAAAGATCAGAGAGTTTATCCGCTCATACAACGAACAGACAAAAACGACGATTATTCTCACTAGTCATTCCATGCAGGACATAGAAGCGCTGTCGCGCCGTGCAATCATTATCAACAACGGCATTGCTGTTTACGACGGCTCGCTGGAAAATATCCGCAGTGCATTAGGTCAGAAGAAAATCCTCAAAATAAAAACGGCTCAGGCTGTTCCGCTTGAGCGGCTTGCGGCATACGGAACGGTACGGAAAAACGAAGACGGCTGCATCACTCTTGAAGCGCCGAAGGAATCGCTCAAACGCATATCAATTGAGCTGTTTGAAGCCTTTGATCTTGAAGATTTTACTGTTGAAGACCTCCCGCTCGAAGAAAGTATTGAGGTCTTTTTTACAACCGGCCGCAGAGACGGAAGCGCCGGTTAAAGGAAGTCTGCAATGCGTACGTACCTGCATGTTTTTTCACTCGGTATACAAACTTCGCTTGAATACCGCAGCGATTTGTATTTAAGCTTATTCAGTACGGTTTTCCCGACGATTTTACAGCTGTATATATGGCAAGCAATTTATACCTCCCCCGATATGGTATACCAAGGCTATACATATCCGCAGATTGTGCTGTACAGTCTGATGTCGGGGCTGGTTACAAAGCTGACGTCGTGCGGATTTGAGTACCGTATCGGCGAAGATATAAAATCGGGCGGCCTGAATAAGTTTATTGTGCGGCCGGTGAACTATGTGTTCTACTGTTTTTTTGAATTTGAAGGCGCAAAGCTGCTGCCGCTTCTCTTGTTCAGCAGTATAAGCGTTGTTCTGATCGGTATTGCCTCACGCCTTTTTACCTTTATGCTGAGCGGAAGCGGTATTGCCCTGTGCGCGCTTGCCGTTATCGGCGCGCTGCTTTTGAATTTCCTGATCTATTTCTGTATTGCGGCGCTTGCGTTTTGGATTACTGAAATTGTGCGGCTGTTTTCAACCTTTGCCATCATCAGCGTTGTACTTAGCGGAGGCGTACTGCCGCTGGATATTTTCGGCGAACGTATTGCTCGTGCAGTTGCCTTTTTACCGTTTTCGTATACGGTGCAATTCCCGCTCACCGTTTTGAATGGACGGTTCAGCGCCGCACAGATACGGCAGGGATTTTATATGCAGCTGATTTGGATTATATTTTTCGCATTCGTTGCCGGCCGTCTATGGAAGACAGGTTTAAAACGGTACACCGCCGTCGGAGGATAAAAGAGAAACTATGCGTTTACTTCATGCAATAAAATTATTCGGCGCGTTTGCCGCCTGCTCGTTAAAAGCAGACCTTGAGTACCGTATCAATTTTGTCTCCAGTATT
>CAJPOL010000023.1 GCA_905372265.1 uncultured Treponema sp.
TGCAGAATGTTTCACTGTACCGTAAGAAAAAACTCATCCTCCATAATCTTTCTTTGTCTGCCCATGCAGGAGAGATTATTGCGATTACAGGTGCAAACGGTACGGGAAAGACAACCTTTGTCCGTGCATTGTGCGGCCTGCACAAGGAAACATCCGGCAGTTTTCTATGGAACGGCAAGCCGCTTAAACCAAAAGAGCGGTTACAGCGTGCATATATGGTGATGCAGGATGTGAACTACCAGCTTTTTGCCGAAAGCGTGGAGGCAGAATGTTCATTCGGTTTGAAAACAGCATCGGAGACTGCGGTAGAAGCAGCGCTTAACGCTTTGCAGTTAACGGAAATTCGTACACGGCACCCCGGCTCTCTTTCAGGCGGGCAAAAACAGCGGGTTGCTATTGCGGCAGGACAGGTAAGCGCTAAGCCGCTGCTTGTGTTTGATGAACCCACAAGCGGACTTGACTACGACAGTATGGCGCGGGTTTCCGCCGTTATCCGCAGCCTTGCAGCGGGGCGCATTATCTTTGTCGTTACTCACGACTATGAATTTATACACAAAGCCTGCACACGGATTGTGCATTTAGGAGAAAACGGTATTCTTAATGATATGCACTAGAGGGCTTATGCTGCCCTCTGATAACACTACACTGTCGCATCATACCGGCAGACGCACGCTTCCCTGCCTCAGTATGCGGGGCTGAGTCTCACAGAGATCGACAATGGTAGACGGCGTACCGTGCAATTGACCGGCGTCCACAATCAGCGAAACCGCCGTCTCAAACTCCGTGCAGATTGCTTCGATGTCTGTAAGCGGCGGCATACCGGCGCGGTTAACGCTTGTAGAATAAATAGCTGTTCCTGCGATATTGATGACGCTGCGGAGCCATTCATCCGCAGGGCAGCGGAATGCTTGTGTGCCGCCGGTTTTAAGCGGGACAATCACTGTCAACGGCGCCGGCCACAGCTGCATAACATACGGCGGCAACGGCGTGTCCGTATAACGGTAAATATCGGAAGGCTCTGCAATAAGGGTGATGAAAGGTTTTTCGGGTTCCCTTCCCTTTATGCGGGTAATGGCGCCGGCAGTTTTTCCGACAGCGCCGGAAAAACCGTATATCGTATCTGTAGGGATAATAGCGATAGCATCTTTTGTAAGAATTTCAGCAGCCATGCCTGCCGATTTAGGATCGCTTTTCAGAATACGCATCTTTTCTTCCTATAATTAGGAGCTCACAGGCTACGGCAAGCAAACTGGCACACAGCGCAATACCTTTGCATAAAGCATCCGACAGAAAACGGGGCTTTTCAATACTGTATATATCACCGGCCTCTTCTTTCGGCTCTACGGCGCCGGAAAAATGCATCAGTTTAATTAAGCCTTCATCTTTATAAACATAACCAAGTTCATGCGCATAGACGGCAATAGTGTCGGGGTCGGAAGAAAGATTGGCAATGCGGATTGTGAGCTTCTCTCCTCTATCGGATAAAGATGTAACATGATTTAATAAGACATCACGTTGCCGTTTTAGTTGCCGAAACGCATAAAGACTTTTTGGTCCGAACAGTATTCCTAAAAAACTATATACTGATATGAATGCAAAAAGAGGTATAATAATTTTCAAATAATATTTCATACCGTCTATAATAACGGCAAAAAAAATATTTTCTTGAACTTTATTTAAAATAACGTTAATATAGAAGAGGTGGAGAAAGATGTTCGGCTCGCTCATGTTATGTAAGGATTCTGCCGATATATCTAATAAGAATACGGCCATTTGTGGAGAATATGTATGGAAAATGACTTTACTAAGAAAGATGATGTATATGATCCTAATTTTTCTATTGACGGTAGCAACACTGAAAAATTAGATATGTACGGCGTATGGCTTAAAAATAAGAAAGAGACCGATCAATCGGATGAAACGAGTTTTTCCAAACTGGAAAATATGGAAGATGATTCTGACGAGAATACCATAAACTTTGATGATGCATTTTCCGATACGTTTTCAGCGGATGAGCAGCACGATGATATTGCAGAGATAGATGAGTTTAACGATCTGCGTAAAGAAAACGATAATGAATCGGATACCGATTTAAAAACCCAAGAAACGCTCGGAGAAGAACAGTTTGAATCGCTTGATCTGGACGATTTTTTTGACGATTCAGAAACAGAAACAGTATCTGATACCGCTCATACGGATACTGAGGAACCGGCAGAAATTAGCGAACTTGATTTCCTTGATGACGATGAGTCTGAGGGTAATACGGAACAGGCTCCGGCAGGGCTTGAAAATTTTAGTGAAATATCGCTTGAAGATTTTGAAGATGAAACAGGCTCGGACGATTCTGCCGAAACACACGATGAATTGGAAACGCTGCATGACCTTAGTGATGCTTCCAATGAGGATACCCCCCATCAGGACGAGATACGCAAAACGCCCGGATCGTTTGATATATCCGTAACAGCAGACGATGAAGAAAATAAAATACAGAGTCCGGCGGAACTTTCTTCACAGTCTATTGAGAGTACTGATGATATTCCTATCTTTGATTCCGCTCCCGAACCGGCTGAACAAAAATCAGAAGCATCCGGTAAGACATCATTCTTTGACGATGTAAAAGCGCTGGAGCAGGATTTATTAGCGGAACAGAAAGCGCAGCAGGCAAATGCAGCGGCTTCTCAGCAGCATTCTTCTGTATCTGCCGTTCATTCAAATGATAAAGCGACTGAATTACTGATCAAAATTGCTCATGAAATTAGCGATCTAAAAGAAGAATTGAATAACCTAAAGGCCGGTATTGCAGCTCAATCATCCGTCTGTCCCGAATCAAAGGATAAACCGGCATCTCCATCCGCTGCGGAAGGAGCGAATGCACGGCATGAGCAGTCCGAAGGCGGTTCCGGCTTTTTCAGCGACGACGACACCGATGAAACAATAGCGCTTACCGGCGATGAACTGAACAATATCCTTATTACTGCCGATTTCACTGAAGAGAAAAATACGGAAGAAGAGGGTGCTCATTCATCCGAAGATGTTCATGCGGAGCGAACGCCTACTATGAATGATGCGCTTGATGGGAAAGCTGTTTTCAGCATAGAACCGACTCCTATCACTTCTTTATCGGAGGACCTCAGTTATCTCGACAGCACCGATATTGAAGAAGAAGAGCTCACTATGGGCAATAATGAAGAAAGTTCTTTTGCGCTCCCTCAGAAGCAGGAAATTGAAGTACCGCATGAAGAAATGGACGCCGATCATCTGCAGCGTTATGCAGCCGACTCGGAGCAGCAGGGCAAAGACCTTACTATCCATGAACTTGACACTGACGACCAGCACGCAGAAGCGGGTCTCGAGGCCGACAGGATCGAAGATATACCTGAATTGCCTGTAGAAGAAGATACCGCGTCGGTTCCGGCTGGAAAGCAGGAAACGCTTTTGCAATCGGCATCGCAAATTGTAAAGGATACGCAAGGTAAAACAGTCTCCATTCCGGTAGAGCTGAAGAATGATATTAAGTCCGTGTTAGCGTATATGGATCAGCTTTTAGAAGCCTTGCCCGAAAAAAAGATAGAAGAGTTCGCCCGTTCCGAATATTTTGAAACGTATAAACATTTGTTTGAAGAATTAGGTATTTCCTAATAATCCTCCCTCATACCTCTCAAGACATGATTGCTTGAGAGGTGTTTTTTTTAACGATGCCTCCCATCCGTCTCCATTCAAAATACAATCCGCATCGCGAAGCGGAGCAATTTGTGTCCGCTATCGAAGGGACGCCTGCTGTTATTGTGATAACCGAGCCGGGTGAGTCCTATCTTGCGCCTGCATTGAGAGAGCGTTTCCCTCATGCCGCTCTTATTGCTGTCCGCTATACCGACTCGGAGTTTTGCAGTTCCGATATACTATGGGATGCCGTTTGGCGGCCTGCACAGAAAAATCTTTCGTTTTTTCTTCTTTCGCATATTCCCGATGAACAATTACCGTCAACCCGATTTTTAAGCTGGAAGGCTGCTGACCGTGCATATCCTGAAGCGGCAGACCGTATCTGGAAGCATATCCGCACTGCCGTAGAGATTTTGCAAAGTCTCATGCATACGCGCTCTTTTTTCGGAGCAAAATGGCTGCGGAATATGTTCCGTAATTTTATCCGTACGGCAAACCCGGCTACGGTCGATTTCGGCGGTAGAGATTTTATTTTGGCGGGCGCAGGCCCAAGTTTGCAACCCCTTACCGTTCGGGAGACAAGCGGGTATTCAACCGTTGCCGTCTGCTCGGCGTACTCCGCCCTTGCCGCTAAAGACATACCGATCAATCTTGCCGTTACAACGGATGCGGGGTATTGGGCGGTGCGGCACTGTGACGGTATACCGGCAGCGCTCCCGATTGCATTTCCGCTTGAAGCGGCAGTACCGTCGCCTGTTCTTGAGCGCAATTCTTGCATTCCGCTGTCCTACGGTTCCCCGCTTGAGCGCTGCCTTTTCTCAGCGGCCGGTTTTGCTCCGCTTGCGGCGCGCGAAAACGGAACTGTGAGCGGCACCGCATGCGAGTTACTGCTTGCCCATACGCCGCATACGGTTATTCTTGCAGGCCTTGATCTGGCTGCGTCAAAAGGTTTTTCTCATGCGCAGCCGCACAGCGGCAGCAGCCGCGCAGCCTGCATAACCGATAGGCTCCGCCCGCTTGCCGGTACGCTTGCCGTGCAGAATTTTCAGATAAAATCTTTGGAAGCCTACCGGCAATGGTTCTTACAGCTTCCCCCTAAAAAGACTGACAGGCTTATCAGGCTGGATACGGGCGGATGCGCGCTGCCGAACATCAAAACAAAGCCGCTTGCAGAGCTCCGTTTACGGAAGCCGGCAGGAGCGCCGCTATCCGTAAAACCATGCGTCGGGGTAATCTCTGCAAAAGAACGAAGACAGGCAGCATCCGCTCTTTTGCATACGCTCAAAGACAAACTTGATACGGTAGTCCGTACCGACCCATCGCCATTGACGGAAACAGCCAAAAGCCTTGAAAAACAGGTCTGCGCTCTCTGCGCCTATCCGTCGTATTGCGCATTGCTGAAAAGCCCTGACGATCAAACCGTCCGCAATAGGCTGGCGGAAGAAACCGGCGCAGTATTAAGTAGTCTTATAGAAAGGATCAGCCATGACGGTTTTTGAGAAAAATATCGCCGTCATCCGCAGCGCCTACCCCGATATTGCGGAGCGCCTCGAAAACAGTCCGTGCAGTACGGCGTACAGCGGCATCCGGAACGCAAAAACAGGGGAGGCTATTCCGGTATTTAATTCGGGACAGGCGCTTCATTCGCTCTATAATCCGGTCAAAGAAGCGGAACGTCTTTTTACCGGTTCATGCGGGTTCGCTCTTTTCTGCGGTATCGGAGCGGGTGTTCATATTAAAATTTTTCTTGAAAAAATGCCTCAGGCGCATTGCGCGCTCACGGAGGCGGATTATCCGGCTCTCAAGAGTCTCCTCTCGCTGATTGATTATCGGGATATACTGACGGATCGCCGCGTTCAGTTGCTGCCTCCTTTCACAGATGAGGCGTTCAGCGCAGCATTTGCGCGCAGCTATCTTCCGGCATTACACGGCAGCTTTGAATGCCGGATTTTACGCACGTGGAATGACTATTTTACGGAACAGACTACCCGTCTGCCCCGCCTCATTGAAGAAACGCTTGAGCGAATCAAAGCCGACTTTTCCGTGCAGGCTCATTTCGGCAAAGTATGGATGCGCAATATCTTTCATAATCTGTATCTTGCCGGAGCGATACAGCCGCAGCGCCCCTGTCCCGATACGCGGACAACGGCGCTGATACTCGGTGCCGGGCCGAGCTTGGAACACGGTATACAAGCTCTGATGAAAAATCGCCGGTGTTATAGCGTATTCTGTACTGATACGGCTCTACCCGCGCTTACCGCCCGCCGTATTACACCTGAATTTTTCATCGCTATAGACCCGCAGCATATTTCCTACCTGCATACAATCGGTGCCCTCCCGAAAGAAACAATCGGGATTTTCGATCTTTCTACCCAGAGCTCGATAGTGCGCCGGTTTTATGAAAACGGAAATAAGTTCTTTTTTACGGCGGGAGGACATCCGCTTGCGCAGACGGCAGCTCTGTTCTCGCCGTTCCCCTATCTGCATACCGCATCGGGAACCGTTGGTGTCGCCGCTTATCATGCGGCGCAGTCGCTCGGTTTTAAGGAGCCGGAATGTTACGGTATGGACTTTGCCTACACAAACGGAGCCGCCTACGCGCGCGGGACATATCTGTCGGCACTTTACGCAAACGCAGCAGACCGTTTATCGCCGCAAGAGCACGCTTTTGTCCGGCTCATGTTCCGCACGGAAATTCATACTGAACGGAATGAACGCGGATATACCTACCGCACGGATCTGCTTGACTCATACCGGTGCGCATTTGAATCGGAGAAAAACACTGCGGTGCGCTGGCGGGCGGAAGATTTTAAACGTTTCCCTTATCGGTCATTCTGCAATTCCTTGATACGGCGGGCTTCGGCAGGGGAACATGCGGTCATGATGGGAATGCTGCCTTTTTTTGCGTGGTGCAGCCGGCATGAAACAGAAAATTTTCCCACGATAGAACTTGCCGTGCAAGCGATTTCGGAGTATACTGGGCTGTGATGAAGAAAACACTGATTTTCGTGTATGCCGTATGCGCAACGGTTATGATCACCGGAAGCCTCTTATGGTTTATCTTTACCCTGCAAAGCGATTCGCAGCAGGGGAAGACGGAGGCGCAAAAGAGCTTTAAGATTCTGACCGGAAAAACCGCTGATATTCTTAACGGACATTATACCGAACCGGCGCAATTATCTGCCCGGCTGGAACAGCTGTGCCGGAACCATTATACCTATATTCAAACCGTTCTCATCCGCAGTGAAAAAGGACTATTGTTCATTTGGCCGCAAGATGCCGGTATCTTTGAATATACGGAACGGCATACCGTACAGACAAAAAAATTGCCGCTTTTTTTCATTCCCGTACAAACCGTTATTCCGCCTATAAACAGCGATTCCGAATCTTTTACCGTTCATGCAGTGCTGAAAACACTGCCTATCGGGACTATTGTCAGCCGCGGCAAAACGGTTTTTATTCTTATGTTGCTGCTTTTTTTAATTACCATCACGCTGCTTATCTTCTCGTATGTTGACGTGAAGCCGCCCGCTACACCGCAGCAGCATGCTGTATACCGTTCCTCCGCACCGCCGGCTGCACAGGAACCGGAAACCGATTCATCCCAGCCGGTACGTCAGGAAGCTGCGGCGCCGCAACAGAGTAGAGCTGTCTCCGCACGCCCTGCTGCCGATTTAAGCGCTCAATTGGAATCATTAAATCACCTCCATATTTGCAATACGGACGAACAGGAACCGATGACGGCGCCGCATACCGGTATTCCGTCCAAAGCGGCTGCTGGAGGCATTGAGGCCGAAATATACGGTTCTTTTGAAAACCGCCTGCAAGCTGCCCATCAGGCTGAAAAAGAGGAGCGGGACAGGCTCTCGAGCGATGCCGAAGATACCGGTACCGATACGCCGAAAATAAAAACAGCAGCCCCTGAGGCGGAACAAGCAAAATTGATAGAGGAACTGACCTCCGCTATCACCGAAACGGCTATGGCGGAAGAGGATTTGGCGCTGCTGTTTATCCGCGTGAACGGCCTTGCGCAGAATGAAGCGATTATTAAGTCTATCCGGACACAGCTGGATAAAATTCATAAACTGTTCTTCTTTGATGAGCATACAATTGCGTTACTGGTTTATTATGCTCCGCTGGATAAAGCGATGCATATTGCAAGCAATTTATATGACAGTATTTATCCGTTTGCCGGTGAGGATGTTTCCGAATCGCAGCTGGGGCTCGGTCTTACCACACGGGCAGGACGTATTATCCCCGCCTATCGGATGGTAGAAGAAGCAGTAGCGGCAATTAATAAAGCCGTTGTTCCCGGTTCTGATCCGATTGTGGCGTTCCGTGTTAATGCTGAAAAATACCGCAAATGTCTTGCACAGCTTAATGAGCGGCCGGTTGTGTAATATCGGCATTCACCGATTGACAGAATAATAAAGACTGCTTATTATGCAGGCATTTAAACTATAAACGGCACGGGCTTTTCGCAAGGCTGCCGAAACACAGGTGGGTAGTTATTATGAACAAAGAGTATGTTTTTTCTGAAAATCGTTTTATTTCCGTTGCTCCGTATGATGACGATGATGACTTTGAAGACGATTTTGATGATGATTTCGATGATGACGAATTCAATGATGATTTCGACGATGACTTTGAAGACGATTTTGATGATGATGACTTTGACGATGATCTAGATGATGACGATTTTGACAGCGACGATGACTTAGATTATGGCGATGATGATTTTGACTATAACGATCTTGAAGAATAGAGTATTTGCTTCTTAGTGCAAGGTTTCAAGCGGACATAACAATAGAGCATTGTATGTACGGCTTGAAAAACGCTGTGATCAGAATGATAACAGCTCCTTTGTACTGTTAAGCGCTATAAAAAATGTTAATTTTCAAAGATGTCCCAGTCATACAAGCAGATTGGGGCTATCATACCATAACCGTTCCAAATCGTAAAACTTCCGCGCTGTCGGGCTCATGAGGTGGATAACAAGCGAACCGAAGTCTAACAGCTTCCATTCATCGCCGTCAGAGCTTTTTCTAATAGTATGATATTTCTCTATCTGTAGATATTTTGCTGCTTCCATTACTTTGTCCGTAAGTCCGCCTGCATGCCGTGCACTTGATACAGTTGCAATAACAAAAAAATCCGTCCAAATATGCGCAGGGCGTAAGTCCAATACGACAACATCTTCCGCTTTCTGTTCACGCAGAAGTTCTCCTAATTGCAAAGCCGCTTGTTCAAAAACACTCATAGTATATTCCTCTTATTTTTTCGATTTTACCGTATAACCGTTAAAATCTTTGCCTAATATTAATGTAAAGTCAACATTCGATTCGCTTCCGGTTTGTTCTGACCCGATCTGAGCCGATTCGATTTGTTCGCACCGTACTACTTGCGCAACAATTTTCGCAACGGCCTCATTACCAATTCGATCAATGAGAACGGTTTGCTCAACCCCCGTTTGAGGGGCATTGCCGACGCGAATAACATCATATCCGAAACTTTGATAGAGTTCCGATGCTGTTCTGGCAAGACCATTTATATCGGTTCCGTTCAATACCTCAAGCGCATAAACACGTTCCAAAGTTGCACCTTCTTCCGAAGCCAGCGCTGCAAGCGTTTGTCCGATAATCTCTTTAATCTGCTGTCCGTCGCGAAAGGGAAACAACAGCTCTTTCGAGTCTACCAGCCGTATCGAGCCTGTTAAACGTTGAGGTACCAATCGCTCGGAATCGATTTTACACAAGTAATTGAGCAGCTGTTTGAAATCGCTGCCGGAAACATTCCCGTGTAAAAGCGGTGCAAGCACATGAAACTGATCTTTTTCGAGCATTTCGGGATGTTCATATAAACTGCGTAACAGAGCGAGCACTCCCTTTTGCTTTCGGGAAACCGCTTCCCCTTCAGCATCGTTTTCGTTTGTATACAGAAAGTAATTGCGGGTTTTATCACCGTCAAGCAGTATCGATCCGGACGGTAGTAGTATTTTGCCGTACTCTTCGGACGTAAAATCAACTGATGAGGGGATAAATACCGATATACCGCCGAGTAAATCCGTTAAATGGCTGAACTCTTCCAGACTGCATACAATATAGAAAGGAATATCGATACCGCTCAGTTTTTCAATTTCTTTCTTATATTCTTCAGGCCCCTTTTCAGTGTACAGAGCGCCGATACCGTCAGTCCGCCCTGCATGTCCCAGCTGCGGTAGGATAAGACCGGTATTTGCCGGAATGTCGAACATAGCGGCACGCCGCGTTTGCGGATAGTGTGCGATAATATTGGTGGATAACGGAATGTTGTCCTGCTCGATGATGAACAGTACTTTTAAAAGTTTATCATCCGAAAGTGAGGCCATAACAGCGTCTGTTTTTAGATTACGAACAATAATAATTCCCACCGGAAGTAATAATACGAGGATAAGGAGTAAAAAAATAATATTCTTTCCGTCTTTCATCTCGGCCTCCTCCGCATCAGTTCGGTGTTTTGTTTCATCCGTGAGGCGGTTTTGTAGGTGCATGATTGTACGCTTTGCCCTTTTTTTTTCACAAAGGCAATTACCTCTGTAATGACCTCATAGAACAATGCATCAAGAGATAAAGCAGCTGCCTTTTCCCGTAAAGCATCGCAGTTTTTTCTTCCGGGCTCGATTTTATCGGCAATATAGAGAATCTTTCCGACCGTATCAAATTTTGCCGAAGCAGAGGTGTGGCAGCGCACTGCACGTAACAGTGATTTTTTATGAATGCCGTATCGTGTTTGTAAAAACACTGCTGCGGCACGTCCATGGAGTAACTCGGTATTATTCCGCTCTTCTTCAGAGACCCGTTGCCCATCCCGCTGTACTATACGGAGTAAAGAAGCGATCGGTATTTCTTTACAGGCATCATGCGAGATGCCGGCAAGATAGCAGAGCCGCTGCAGTCTGCGGCTATATCCATAATGCTGCGCCAATTCTTCTGCAAAGATGGCAACCCGTACGGAGTGCTCGTAGCGGAAGCGGGAAAGGTGAGTGCGGGTATAACCGCTTATTTCCGTGATGCATTTTTCTATCCATGCGTCAGTCATATAATGTATGTTCTCTAATATACGAGTATACCGCAGGAGGGACAAGATAACGCCAGCTTTTTTTTTCTTGTATTGCCGCTCGTATTCCGCTTGAAGAAACCGGTAGAACTGCATTACCGAGCGCTTTATGCGGAAAAGGCACACTGCTTGCCGGTACGCCGAAGCGCTGGCCAACGATAATATCGGCATACTGCGGTATTGCATCAGCCTCATGCCAACGGGCAAAATCTGCGACCAAATCATCGCCGATAATCAGTCCGATTTTTCCCTCACAGAGAGGATATTTTTCTTTTAAGAATCGCAGCGTGTCGATTGTGTACGAAACGCCTTGCCGGGAAATTTCACAGTGTTCGCAATAAAAAGACGGATTACCGGCAATAGCACGTTCGATCATGGCTGCTCTGTCGTGAGGTGTTGCTCCCTCATGACCGTGTTTAAACGGCGATACATACGCCGGAACAAAAGCAACAGTATCATAGCCGTAATTGCAGCACACCGAATCGGCGAGCATTAAGTGGCCGATATGGATAGGATTATAGGATCCGCCGAGAACGGCTAATCTCATCTCCTGCCTCTCCGCTTACGGCTTAAACTCACTGTAGCTCCAAAGCCGTCCTGCTGTTCATACACAGGATCTTCCAGTTCCGCATGCATAAAGTTTTCGGTTTCCTGCACCTGATGCGCAGGGCAAGCAGGCATACCCTCAGCTGCGAGCTCTGCAACCAATGCAGTAAATGTGTCCCGTACTTCTTCTAACCCCCAGCGGTTAAAAACTGAAATTCCAAGCACCGGTACATCGGGCAGCTTCTGTTTTAGTTCCTGCAGCCGCTCTTTTGTACCGTCAATATCAAGTTTTGTGGCAATAACAACCCGCTTTTTTTCTGCGAGTTCGGCGGAATAGGCTGACAGTTCACCGCAGAGGGTGTCATAGGCTGTTAAATAAGTATCGTCCGAAAGATCAATAAGAAATGCCAACCCCGCTGTCCGCGAAATATGTTTTAAAAAGCGGAGGCCTAAGCCGATTCCTTCGGAAGCTCCTTCTAAAATACCCGGTATGTCGGCAATGATAATATCCTGTTCATCATCAACGCGGAGCACTCCCAAATTGGGAATTTTAGTAGTGAAAGGGTAGGGCGCTATTTTTGGCCGTGCATTAGTGAAAAAGTCGAGCAATGAAGATTTTCCGGCATTCGGAAATCCGACTAAACCTATATCGGCAATAATATTCAACTCTATTCTGATACGGCGGGTTTTGCCCTCTTGTCCGGGCAAAGCTGTCTGCGGAGCTTGATTAGTCGACGTTTTAAAATGGCAATTTCCCCATCCGCCGTTCCCGCCGCTTAAAAAGAGCGTCTGTCCTTCATTTTGATCGCCGAAATCGTAAAGGAGTTCTCCCGATGCTTCATCTTTAATAATACAGCCCGGCGGTAACGGAATAATACAGTCGGCGCCTTTTGCCCCAAAGCGGCGGGAGCCTTGTCCGTCCAATCCGTTCTTTGCCCGTAATATCCTCCTATGGCGCAAGTGAACTAGGGTGCGCATGTTCCGTTTGATCTCAAACAGCACGTCCCCGCCGCGTCCGCCGTCTCCGCCTGCTGGCCCGCCTTTTGGTACGTATTTTTCGCGCCGGAAAGCGATGCAGCCGTTCCCGCCTTTTCCTGATGAGACTTCAATAACAGCCTCATCCGCAAATTGAATCATGGTGATGTATTTCCTTCGAAAAAAAAGCCGGCATAAGCCGGCTTCACAGGGTACCTCTAAAAACTTGGTTAGATTTTGAAAGATACCCGACGAGTTTTGAGGTTAATCCTTAAAAAGTAATAATATATCTCAAAACATCGCAAATAAGTCTATTGTTGCGTTACGGACGCTAAATGTCTGCCTTTCCGGTAGTGATACTTCACTACGCCGTCGGCAGTTGCAAACAAAGTATCATCCTTTCCGCGTCCTACATTGTCGCCGGGATGGATAGGCGTTCCGCGCTGGCGGACTAAAATCGAACCGGCTCTTACGTTTTGTCCGCCGTATACTTTAACGCCTAAATATTTCGGATTCGAATCGCGCCCGTTTTTTGCACCGCTGCCGCCTCTTTTCCGTGCCATAGTAGCCTCCTCATTATTAGGTAAGCGTTCCGCTTACCGATCTATCTTTTTGCATTGAATTGCTTGCGGATATTCCTTTTGTAAAGAAGAAATCCCAAGCCATAAAAACTCAGCTGCATACTGTAACCGCGCTGTTTGGCTTTCAGCATAGTGCACCACGGTAAAGGATAGCAGCCCTCGTTGTTCAGCCGTGATTTTCGACTGTATGTCTGCAAGAGCCTGCACCGTCGTCCGCAACAGCGCTGTTACGGCAGCGCATACAATATCATGTCCTTTTAGTCCGCAGTACGCATGACCGTCGGCTTCAAAAGAAAGAAGCCGCTTTTGCTCATCAAGTTCCAAAAGGACTTGTATCATCAATACTATTATACACCTGTAATCGAATTGACGGTTAAATAAGTATAATGCTGCCGATGTCCGATTGTCCGGTGGTAATCTTTCTTGCTTTTGTATTTATACACGATAATCTTCTTATCACGTATACTTTCTTCAACAGTAGCCGAAACTTTTACTCCTGCTACATAGGGAGTTCCAACCGCTGTTTTGCCGTCATTGCTCACCAATAAAACCGTATCGATATCGATTGCCGTTCCCTGCGGTTCATTGATTTTATCCACAAGTATCTTTGAACCCTGCTCGGCTTTATACTGTTTGCCTTTATATTCAAAAAGTACGTACATAACAACCTCTGTTTTGTTTTACGGAATGATGCTTTTACTGAAAAGAAAAAGCTTTCCATTTTTACTGCCTTGCACGATAACATGCGAACGGGGTGCATATCATCAATGCTTTTCTAAATAATTAGTGACAGAATATATCATAAAACAATCATATACGTCAAGCAATTACAAAGGGGATTCACGAAAACCGATTTTTTAATCTGAGTGTGACCGGCGGTTGCCTAAGCCTTTTAGCAATGGTGATCATGGAATCATTAAAATTGGTATATAAAAAATCAGGTGAGTTCACTCATACCGTATCGTACGGCAAAACCTAAGACCGTGTGAGGAATTGATTTTTTTTAGAAGATAGATTAGTATAAGAAAAGAGAATACGGCATTCTCTACAGGGGAGCCCTATGTTACCGTTTTACTATTTATCCGTTACCACAAACCTTATTATGGGATTGATACTGGTATTTTCAAACAAAAATACCGAAGAATACAACGTAAAATATCCGTTTTTGAAAGACCCGACTTTTTTACTTGTCCTCTTTATTTTTGCAGGAATTTCTGCCGTGCTGAAACTGCTGAGCCCTGTTCCGGGCAGTATCGGTTTTATCGGCGATATGCTCCCTGCGCTTTCAGGCGGTTTAGGCTGTATTGCCTTTTTTGACCGCTGGGCTAAAGCTGCCGAATCGCAGCAAACCTTACCTTCTTTTTTTGAAAAACTGCTCGAATTTGAACAATTTATCGGCTTTTTCTGTCTGATCGCCGGTACTGCACATCTGCTGTTCTCGCAGGCGGTGTTGCTATAGCTTTATGAAGCAATCGGTTGTAGGCATCGTTCGGCAAAACGGCCGGTTTTTACTCGGCTTGCGGCCTTCGGGCGGTGAAATTGGGAACCATTGGGAATTTCCGGGCGGAAAATGCGAAGCAGGGGAAACGCACGAGCAAGCATTGATACGGGAATATGCCGAAGAGCTTGGCGTCAAAGTATCGGTCGGCGCCTTTATCGCTCAGCGGCATTTTACTATGAAGCGGTATGCGTTCGACCTGTTTGCCTACGAGGTTTTCATTGATAACGCGGATGCAGTACGTCCTACCGAACATGCAGATATGAACTGGTTTACGCTCGAAGAGCTCACTTCCCTTGCGCTCGTCCCATCGGATGCGTTGTTTGTTCCTGCCTTACGGGAATTTTATTCGGCAATGCCGTGAATCACCTCATGCGGAACAGAGCAATAGGCTGCAAACTGATAATTCTATACATCCTCCTTTGCGCCGGTGCATGTTCGCGTACCGATCGTTTTGATACCATTATCTTTCCTGCCGACTCTGCAATGAATGATGCCGACCGCTACGCCGTTATAACGGAGACCTATATTTCATTAAAGGATACACCGGGTCCGAACGGTATAACGGTCAATCATGCCCGCCGGAAAGACATTTATGCAGTAACGGGAACGCAGTTCGTTTCACAGAGTGATAAGAGCGAATTGTGGATACATCTTTCCGAAGGATGGCTGCCGTATTCTGCTGTTGACTTGTATTCAAGTAAAGAAAAAGCTGAAACGGCAGCCGCTCAATTACAATGACGGAGGAACTATATGTCTCAAAAAATAGGAACCGTTTCGCGCGGTTTGATTGCGCCGATCATCCACGCCGGAGATGATATTGCCGCAATAGCGGTCGATACGCTGTTATCGGCTGCAGAGTCAGAACATTTTTCCATTCAGGATGATGATATACTGGCGCTTACCGAATCCGTGGTGGCGCGGGCTCAAGGTAACTATGCGTCGCTTGACCACATTGCTGCCGATATACAAAAAAAATTCGGATCGGCTCATATCGGTCTGATATTTCCTATTTTAAGCAGAAACCGGTTTGCTATTTGTTTGGAAGGAATTGCAAAAGCGGGGAATCAGCTTACGCTTGTTTTAAGCTATCCTTCCGATGAGGTCGGAAACCGGCTGATGCCTGATATCCACAGCGCTGCATCGGTCAACCCGTGGACGGACTCATTTACTGCGGAAGAGTTCATCAAGCAGTTCGGCTCCTATAAGCATCCCTTTACCGGTATCGATTATATCGAATATTATACCTCGATCATCAAAAAATATAATAGAGCCTCTTCTATCATCCTATCCAATGATCCTTGTACGATATTACCGGTTACACGGGACGTGCTGGTATGCGATATCCATACACGGGAACAAACCAAGTCTGTATTGAAAGAACAGGGTGCAAAATGCGTATACGGCTTGGACAATATCCTGTCGGAACCGATTGATGGAAGCGGTTATAACAGCCGGTATGGGCTGCTCGGTTCAAATAAAGCGACCGAGCACTCCGTAAAGCTCTTTCCGAATGATTGCCAAGCGCTTGTCGAACGGATACAGCTGATGATAAAACAGAAAACCGGAAAACAGCTCGAAGTATTGGTATACGGCGACGGCGCCTTCAAAGACCCTGTCGGGCGGATATGGGAACTTGCCGATCCAGTTGTTTCACCGGGCTTTACCGCCGGTTTAGCGGGGACGCCGCACGAAGTAAAGCTGAAATATTTAGCGGATAATAACTTTAAGGGGATGAGCGATTCCGAGCAGCGGGATGCGATAATCGATTATATCGGCGCTCATAAAAAGAATGCCGCTTTTTCCCGCATCGACCAAAGCGAATCGCAAGGGACAACGCCCCGTCAGTTGACTGATCTTATCGGATCGCTTTGCGATCTGACATCGGGCAGCGGCGATAAAGGCACCCCGTTTATTTTTATTCAGGGTTATTTTAAAAAATTCGGTGAATAAATGATTGATCCTCGATTTGATTACAAAGAATTGCATACAAAACGTGCAAGCGGTGTGCTCCTTCCGCTTTTCTCTCTGCCGTCCTGCTACGGGATAGGATCATTAGGCCGTGCAGCTTACTCATTTATTGACTTTTTAAAAAAAGCCCGGCAAAAATATTGGCAACTGCTGCCGCTTGGCCCGACCGGTTACGGCAACTCCCCCTACTCAAGTATGTCTTCATTCGCGGGCAATCCCTATTTTATTGATATAGAGCTGCTGATTCAGGATGGATTGTTGACTGAACGTGAAGCGGATGGGCAGAAAACAACATGCGGGGCAAAAATCGATTACGGCGCACTGTACCGGAATAGGCTGGGCTTACTCAAAAAAGCCTATGACCGTTTTACCATATCAGCCGGTACGGAAGAAAAAGAGCGGCTTTCTGCATTCTCTGCCGAACATGCGGCATGGCTTGATGATTATGCGCTTTTTACTGCGATACGGCTACGCTTAGGCGGCGGGGCATGGTACGAATGGCCTGAGGATATCAGGAGCCGCGATTCTCGCGCCTTAGCCGCAGCAAAAAAAGACGCGCAGGATATGTACTCATTTGCCGTCTTTCTGCAATATATTTTTGAAAAACAATGGCGCGGACTGAAACAGTATGCAGCGCAGGCCGGCATCGCAATCATCGGCGATATTCCCATATACTGCGCTCATGACAGCGCCGATGTATGGGCTCATCCCGAAGTCTTTTGTATCAATACCGATGGTTCCATTGCTTTTGTCGGAGGATGTCCGCCGCCTGATTTCGACATTACCGGCGATATGGGGCAGGAGTGGGGTACTCCGGTATATAATTGGGACTACCTTGCAAAAACGGATTTTAAATGGATGCTTGAACGGTTTAAGCGGCAGGCTGACTTTTATGATGTGCTGAGGCTCGATCATTTCCGCGGGTACGAACGTTTCTGGCGTATTCCTTTCGGCAGCTCGGGGCGGATCGGCTCGTGGGAACCGGCAGGAGGAGAGCGCTTTTTTTCCCATGTGCGGCGTGAACTGCCCTCTTTGCATATTATTGCAGAAGACCTTGGTTATATTACTAAAGAAGTTTTCGATTTACGCCGGCAGTTCGGCTTTCCCAGTATGCGCATTCTCCAGCAGGGCATGTCTCCGAATGGGCCGAATGAACATACTCCTTATCATTATGATGCCGATACGGTTGTCTATTTCGGTATTCACGATAATGAACCGCTTGCAGTCTGGCTGTCCCAGCGTAGTCAAGAAGAAAAAGCATACTTTTTTGACTATATAAACGCCGATTCCGATCGTCCCGTGCAGTATGAGCTGATGAAAGCGCTTTCGGCATCGATAGCCGATACGGTCATCTATCAGGCGCAGGATATTCTCTTTCTTGGGGAAGAATCACGCATCAATGTACCGGGTAGAGCGGATGGAAATTGGGAATTTCAGCTGACTGATGAACAATTCGCGCTGCTTGCCGATAGCGCTGACGAGCTTGCGCATATTACAAAGTTGTATGGAAGATAACGGATAAAAGATGAGACTAGACGGATTCGAACCATCGGCCTTCAGATCCGGAATCTGACGCTCTATCCAGCTGAGCTATAGTCCCATATGACGGGCTACATCGTAGCCGTTTTCGCGGTTCTTTGTCAAGGCCTCCGATTGCACTCGGCGCTCTGTGCGGAGATTATTAATTTCTTTCCAAGCTACTGTTGATAGAAATAACAGGTGTCTTTTTTCAATATCCCGCTGTTTTTATGGTATTCAAGTATGTGAACCCAAACCTTGTCTAGCTTACCGTTATATTCGGACCATGTTTCATTGCCGTCAGAGTCTTCGGTATGTATCTCGTTTCCGTTACGGTCATATTCATACCAAGTTTCCTTACCATCGGAGCTTTTAGCATGAATTTTATTTCCTTTGCTATTATATTTATACCAAACTTCTTCTCCATCGGAATTTTTAGAATAAACGTTATGCCCTTTTTGATCATAGGTATACCATGTCTCATTTTTATATGATTCGCCGGTCTGCTGAGAACCTTTACTGTATATGTAATGCGTCTGTTGTCCTTTTGCATTGTACTCGTAGCAGAATTCGTAATAACTGTAAACTCCGTAAGTTTTAGTACGCACCTTATTCCCTTTACTGTCGTACTCATCAATTGAAGCAAGTTCCATCCATTTACCGACCGTTTCGCCGTCAATTTCCACTTCGATATATTCTTTATCAACTGCGTTTAACGGGTTCGGCAGTAAAGCGATGATAAGCAGCGGCATTGCAAGTTTGCAAAAAATGTAACGGTTTCATTCGTACCCCATTCCTAATATTCGATTGTTATCAATTGCAAATATCTCTTATTACGAGTCTCGCACATCTGCATCCGTTCTTAAAGCCAAAGACTTTAAATGTCTTCCATACAAATACTGCACCATAGTATATAAGTTTAAAGCGTCCCCACACTCTTCGGCAAATGTATAATAATTTTGGCACAATAAACTGATAGAAAAGAACCGTACATAGTACTAGCAATAGTTTTTCCATCAAAGCCCCCTGTATAACATTTTTATTCAAATTTTATCGGCAGGAGGCCTTTCGGTGTTAATCCGTGGTTCAGCCACATTTTTCTTGCTGCGATTTGACAGTCCAATAGCTCATTGGTTATTTTAGCGGCGGTTGTATCATCCACCGGACGGGAGCTGCATCCCATTTCGAATACGGTAGATAAAAAATGTTCATCGGCAAACCGCAAAAGAAAGACGCCGTTTGAAAAATAAAACCATATATCGTAGCCGGTAAAATCCGGCTTAGACAGTTTCATAATCCGCATTTCCCAGTTATTGCGCTGTTTGTACGCTTCATCATAAACCATCCACTCGTATGCGCATTGTAAAGACGTTTTGAGATAGCCGTTCATCTTTTGATTGAACAATGCAACCATTTGTGTTTCCGTCATTTTTTTGCCGTTCCGCGTTGAAAATATTTGCGTATATTCGGTTTGACCTTCCGCATACGCAAAATCGTCTTCTTCCCACCAATTCGACTCAGCAAAAAGCAGAGCACTAAAGAAAATGATACATAGTATTCCAAATAGAAATTTTTTACCAAGCATTTATATTTACTGCCTTGCCCCAGTATTTAAAAGATGTACCGTTATTTGTAATGGTTACATATAAAATAATACCGTTCGATGAAGAAAGTTCTTTGGACATTATAACAATATATGATTCACCGTCATTAATGTCATATTCGTGTAAGGCTTGCCAACAGAGCCATACGTTAAATTTCGAGAGTTTTGTCAAATCTCTGCCCGGTGTTTTGGAAAACTTATCGAAAACAGTTGATTCTTCATTCGGCGAAATATATACGGCGGCTGCATAACCACTGTCCAATGAGCTACCATCCCAGTAATATTTAGGATCAGTGTTCTGCGCATACACTGCGGTAAAAACTGAGCACATAAAAATAACCGTAAGTGCAATTTTCTTTCTCATATCAAACTCCTTTTTATATGTTCTTAAAACAGTGTCGGCAGTATGCGACTGCTTTTCTGTTCAATGCACCGGCTTTTTTGAACGCCTCATCCGATGTTGCAAACGGTCCCCACCAGCGTCCGTTCTTTTCGCCTAACGTTCCGCGTCCGGTTCCTTCGCCGTTGTTGCAGAAAGCGCATGTTTCATAATGAATCACGGCTTTATCCGACGCGACCCAATTTTCATAAATGTAAAATGTCATGATGTTTTTTCCTTATATGATAGGGCATCTCAAAAATACGCTGTCGTATGCCACTGTTACCGGCAGAGGCAACAGTGACAGATATCTTATATCTTCATACCAAGCGGAAAGTCGGCCCGACTTTGAGCACAAAGGTATTTTGAAAGCTTCCAAACGGAGTGGTAAGTACCGTTCCGAAATTAAGCGAATCGATGAGCGTCAGCTCTATGCCGATAAGATCGGTAAAGAAGTATTTAAGACCGAAGAAAAGCGGAAGAGAGAATGTACCGATTTTAAAAACATCCTCATGTGTAGACTTCACTCCAAAATATTCGTAAGTAACCGATTCTTTGACTGAACCGGCGGAAAAACCTAAGCCTGCGGCGGGTGTGAGGTATAAGTTTGTAATCGGTTTAAACGTATAGCCGCACAGTGCAGACATTTGAAAGAGTACCGCACTTGTCTTTGTATTTTTATCTCTTTCAGCACCGCTTACTGACAGCTTACCGGCTATACCAAGGTCGATATTTACTATTGGGGTCAGGTTGTTCAGCCATGAATCCTTTGCAACTTTTGGAATACCGAGCATCGCGGCATGGAAACCGAGGTCAAATTGGGTAATCGACATAGTGCCGAAGCTGGATGGAGCTGCTGTTGCCGAAAGTCCGAGCCCCGGCGTGAAGGTAAGAACTAAGGTATCGGCTGCCTGAGCGCTTTTCTCGTTTTCCTTTGCCTCTGCTGCAAAAAGGATGCTGCAGCACATAACCGCGAATACTGCAATTACAGTAATTTTTTTGCTTTTCATAGAAAGCTCCTTTGATAATGTTCTGATTCTGTACAGCCGTATGAAGATGATGGTATGTATACGTATTTCATAACGATCTGTTCAGTGA
>CAJPOL010000024.1 GCA_905372265.1 uncultured Treponema sp.
ATATTTTCAAACGTATAGACGGCTCGATTATACCCTATAGGATCAAATAAACAGATAAAAATGATGTAGCTATCGTTTAACGTCTGATAGGAATACCCCTGATCAAGAAAGGAAACATCAAGTGCTGCCTGATAGTATCGCATTCTTTTGGGTAAGTTATGTTCATTTCCAACTTGCATTTCTATGTCGTAGGATTTACCGGTTTCATCCTTTACCAGTACATCAAGACGGATAGACTTTGCTTCCGAATGAGTTGTAACGGCATTTTGAGATGAAAGATAGGTGATCTTACCGACTTTACCGGTTAAGAGTAACTCAAGGAACGTTTTGCAAAGTGTTTCATCTTCCATGACTTTACAGAACATAAAATCGTCTGCGATGGTAAGTTCATCAAAAGGCTTTCTTGTCATCTTCTGCCTCCATACTTCTCTTATATATCACTGGAAGCAGAAATGGCTAAAAACTCTGTGCTCTTAGCGCCCTTTGCGGTTTTATTTTTTATTAACTGCAGAGCGCGCAGAGACCGCTAAGGTACAGTATCGGCTTCCAATGACTAAGCTGCGCTGACTGGAAACAAACGATAAAGGCTGGTATACTCGCTCTCAATGAAACGAAAGCACATTTTTTTACTGTTGCTCTGCGCCGTTATCGGCAGTGCGCTCGCATTTTTTCTTTTGCGGAATAAAAAACCGCTGATTGTTTTTTATGATCTTTCTGATGATACGGTTTACGCTTTTCAGGCAGCATTGAGAGAACAGTGCGCTGATATTGAAAAGACATTTAATTGGGAAATCCTTGACAATACGGCCGTTTTACAGGACTTTCTTGAGCATAACCGGCATACCGCTTTTATTTTTTCACCCGATCAGCGCTGCTTGTTTGAAGTAAAACATTTATTGGCAGTGCCCGATATGGCAGCCTTTGATCAAGTGCCGTCAACTTTTCGGAACAATTTTTTCGCAGAAGAGAGCGGTTCAAATCTACCCTATGCGTTTCCTTTGCTCGCGGATCCGGTGAAAGTAGTATATGATACGGAACTTTTTCACCGGCGTGCTATCGCTCCGTATAACTCGCTACAGGATTTTGAACGCATTCTTACTGTAGACCATATGTCGAATGAGTTTCCATTTGTAACTGCAGGCGGATCGGATGAACAGCTCTTTGCATTTGTTGCAGCGGTAATGGCCATACTTGATGCGGATATCAAACCGCAAGAATTTGCCGATTTAGGCAAAACAGCCGATTTGCATGGTTCCTGTCCGGCAGCTTTAAAACTGAGCCTGAATAAACTATGTACATGGCGGCAGCAAGGGGCTTTGCATCCTGAATGGTTCCGGCTGATTGATCGTGATATTGCTGTTTTTATGGAATTTAAAAACGCCTTGTTTGCAGCGCTGCCGCTTTCTGCAAGCCGCCGGTTTGACGGACGTTTATCAAATCAATTAACTTCGAGGCAGCTTCCGGTACAGCAAAATCTCAGCGGGCGGAATCTTCCGGCGAAACTGATTGTATGCGCTCAAACGCAGCAGACTGCGGACAATCCTACAGTTAAAAAGATTCGGGATTGCCTATACACGCAAGCAATGAATGAACTGCTTGCACAAAAAACAGGCCTTGCACCGGTCTTTTCAGCGGCAAAGACGCAAGACAGCGAGGCTTCCGCAGGACGATATTGGGCTGCATCTTCAAATAGAATAATTCCTTTTTTAGGCGATATTGCGTGCCGGACAGCGGCGGAAAAGCAGCAGCTTGCTCAGGCGCTTCGCCGATATTTAGAAGTTGACGGCATCGGCTATTAGCCGTGCACCTATCCCGGATGTTGCAAACTCAGCATTCCTTTCGGTTACATGCGTCCGAAATCCGCCCTATCATTTTTTTCATATATATGCTATATTCAGCCTCTGTAATTTTAGCCGAACGTGCAGGGATTGCATAGTATATATCTGAAAACCTCTAAAACCGTTAGCCTACCACCGGCTTGATGTTTCCAGAGGTTCCTATTAAGTAAACCTGTTCGGAAACTTGACTTTCAGAACAGGCTGCTTTGAAGTGCGATGTTTTAAGTCGTGCTATTTCAACGACTTAAAACTCGTCAGACCGAGCGATGATGGAGTTATCGCTCGGGTCTAGTTTATCGGGAGGTCGCCTGTGGCAAAAACAAAAGCGGAGATGGGACAAGTAACAAATATTACCGATGCAGATGAGAAGCTGAAAGCGCTTGAGGCTGCGCGATTACAAATTGAAAAAGATTTTGGGCAGGGATCGCTGATGAAGCTTGGGGCAAAGGCTGCCGCAAGCGGAATTGAAGTAATTCCTTCCGGAAGCATTCTGCTGGATGAAGCGCTCGGAATCGGCGGTTACCCGCGCGGCAGAATTATCGAAATCTTCGGCCCCGAATCATCGGGGAAAACAACGCTTGCACTGCACGCTGTTGCAGAAGCGCAAAAACAGGGCGGCATTGCGGCTTTTGTCGATGCCGAACATGCGCTTGACCCTCAATATGCTCAGCAGCTCGGCGTCAATATTGATGAACTATGGGTTGCGCAACCCGATGCCGGAGAACAAGCGCTTGAAATCACTGAAAATCTTGTCCGATCGGGAGCCGTTGATATTATTGTCGTCGATTCGGTCGCCGCCCTCACTCCGCAGGCGGAAATAGACGGTGAAATGGGCGATTCCCACATGGGTTTACAGGCGCGGTTGATGAGTCAAGCGTTGCGGAAGCTCACTGCGATTATTTCGCGTTCAAAATGCATCATCATTTTTATCAATCAAATCCGTATGAAAATCGGTATTACCTACGGAAGCCCCGAAACAACCACCGGCGGCAATGCGCTCAAATTCTATTCTTCCCTCCGTATCGAAGTCCGTAAAGGTGAAGTACTGGGCAAGGGAGAGGATGAGGCGTGGGGGCACAAGGTTCGGGTAAAAGTGGTAAAAAACAAAGTTGCGCCTCCTTTCCGCAAAGTTGAGCTTGAAATCCTATTCGGAAAAGGCTTTTCACCGCACGGCAGCCTACTTGACTGTGCCGTTAAATACGAACTGATCGAAAAGCGGGGAGCATGGTATTCCTACAAGGAAGATAAGATCGGGCAAGGGCACGATAATGCCGTAAAATACTTGGAAGATAACCCCGCCGTTGCTATTGACCTTGAAAAAATCCTGCGGACAAAGCTTTTTCCCAATCAAAAGTACGTGTCGAATTTTGTAACGGCTGGGCAGCCGGAAACGTCCGGTACCGCCGCTGCGTCCGGTTCTCAGGCACAGAAAAGCGCCGATTCTTCTTTAGGAAAGAAATCCATGCTTGAGAGAGCGTCAATGGCGGCAGAACCGCAGGCGCCTACGAGAAGCGCCGAACCGCTTCAGAAGCAAAAAACGACTGCCGGATTTGAAAATGAGATTGAACTGTTTTAAGAGGCGGCGCATCATTTCAGTATGGAAACCGTTATCTTAGGGCTCGGATCAAATAAAGGTGATTCAAAGGCAATCCTTTCAGGCGCAGTGAGTAGGCTCGCAACGCTATTAGACAGGCTGAACGTATCGTCATTGTACCGGACTGCGCCGCAGGAATATACGGCGCAAGAAGATTTTTATAATCTTGTTGTTATAGGCTTGTATGCGGGAAGCCCTGCAGAGCTTTTGCAATCGGTGCAGGATATTGAAACGGCATACGGACGGAACAGGACGCTCGAAATCCCTAAGGGACCGAGGACGCTTGACATCGATATTCTGTTTTTCGGGACGCAGCAGGTACGGCTTTCCGAACCGCCGCTGACCGTTCCCCATCCGGCGGTGCACCGGCGGGCATTTGTGCTGTTTCCGCTGCTTGAGATCGAACCCGATTACTGCGACCCTATTACCGGTGAGCCGCTCGCCGCAGTTCTTGCAGCGCTGCCCGATCAAAGGGTGCGCAAAAGCGGCGCTTTAGCGGCGGCGCCTCTGAGAAAGCCTGCCGAAAGTCAAACCGCGTTTTTTGCCGGCGTCCGCTAACAGAGGCGCCGGACACTGGAGGAAGGCATGAGTAGTACAAGTACCGCATCTCAGAACGGCAGCGAAGCCTTAAACGCCTTTAAGGTAAACGATTTTGAAGGGCCGCTTGATTTGCTGCTTTTCTTAATCAAAAAGAATGAGGTCAATATTTATGATATTCCTATCGGTGATATAACCGAGCAATATCTTGAATACCTTGATTATGCGGTAACGCTTAATCTTGACAGCCTTACGGAATTTTATGAACTGGCCGCTCATCTCGTTTACATAAAAAGCAAGATGCTGCTTCCTATCGAAGTTGATTTGGAAGATGAAGATATCGAAGACCCCCGCATAGAGCTGGTCAACAAACTGATTGAGTATCAGCAATTCAAAAAGCTTTCGGTTTTGATGGAAGAAAAAGAAAGCGAAGCGGAATGGTTTTTTGAACGGAAAAAAATACAGCATGCGCTGCCGTTCGCTGAGGAGAACCTCTGGGAGCGGGTCGATACATGGGAGCTGCTGCGCATTTTCTCAAAGCTCATGTCCGATTATAATTCTGAGCAAATCCTTGATCTATACGAAGAAGTTTCCGTAAATGAAAAGTTGACGTTAATGACTGAACTATTGGAGAATCGCGGCGAATGCCTTTTTACCGATTTGATTGTGCGGAAAGGAAACCGGCTTGATATCGTATGCGCTTTTATGGCGCTGCTTGAGGCCGTGAAGTTCAGAATGGCGAGTATCTGGCAGAACCGTATGTTCGGCGATATTAAGATACGCCCATGGGAAACAGCCCGTAATGATGGAGTATAAAATGGAAAAAGAAACAGCCCTCATCGAAGCGATCCTCTATCTGGAAGGAGAACCGCTTGACGAAGCTGCAATCAGTAAAATTACCGGTTTATCGGGTGATGTAGTAAAAGCAGGCCTGCAAAACTTACAGGAAGCGTATGCGGAGCCGTCAAGCGGCATAGAAATAACGCAGATGATGGGCGGATGGATTATTACGCCTAAGAAAGAATTTTGGGATGTGCTGAAAGATCGGTACGGTAAAAAGAATGATAACCGGCTTTCCCGCGCCGCAATGGAAACGCTTTCAATCATCGCCTACTCTCAGCCGGTTACCCGCGCCGAAATTGAAGCGATCCGTGGGGTTTCCGCCGATACGATGATAAAGTTGCTGGTTGAAAAAAGTTTAATTAAAGAGGTCGGCAAAAAAGATGTGCCGGGAAAACCGGTACAGTTCGGTACGACAAAAGAGTTCCTTAAAGTATTCGGCTTAAACAGTATTGCCGACCTCCCCAAGATGGATGAGACGGAACAGGAGCGGTTTGAACTTGCACGATAGTACCGGTTTGCAGGAGATGCGGCTGCAAGTATTCCTTGCGCATGCAGGCATTGCTTCACGGCGCGCCTGTGAAAAGATTATTGCGGAAGGTCGTGTGTGCGTAAACGGCGCAGTCATCACCGGCATGGGCAGCAAGGTGCGCCCTGACGATACGGTGCTGCTGGACGGAAAACCGGTTACGCCGGAGGCATGCCGGCGTTACGTCCTTTTGAATAAGCCGGCCGGTTTTGTCTGTACGCTGTCGGATGAAAAAGGCAGGCCGACCGCTGCAAGCCTTTTGAAAGACGCCTACAGTGAACGGCTGTACAATATCGGCAGACTTGACATGTTTTCAAGCGGTGCGCTGCTTTTTACGAATGACGGAGATTTTTCCGCACGGATTGAGCATCCGTCCGCACAGATTGAAAAAGAATATGTTATTGAAACCTCGCAGGATTTTAATCCCGAACTGCCTGCCCGTTTTGAACGCGGCGTACGGGTTGACGGCATTTTTTACCGGTGCCGTTCGGCGGTTCCCGTCAACCGCCGGAAATTGAGGATTATACTGGTTGAAGGAAAAAATCGGGAAATCCGCCGCGTATTTGAATACTTTAACTGTACGATAAAGCGGCTGGTGCGGATACGGATCGGAAACATAGAACTGGGAGCGCTCAAAGCGGGAACTTTCCGCGATCTCACCGCAAAAGAACTGCGCACGCTGCTTAACCTGAGCGCTACCGGGCGATCAGGTTAAAACGCATTTCAAAGTAACCTGTTCGGAAACTTCCGTTTCGGAACAGGTTTACTGACCGCCTGCCCTGCCGTACCTATCCCTTTTTACAATTCGGCAGCAGATATTTTCAGTATCTTGTAGACTTTTTCCTCATCATTGACCGTAAAAGAAAGCGTTTCATCAGGTTTATGATTCAGCAGATTAGTACCGAGCGGTGACATATAGGAGATAATACCGTTTTCGGGACTGGATTCCCACGGACCGAGTATAGTATACGTCTCTTTTGTATGCGTTTTCAGATTTTCCAATACTACTACCGTACCGAAGCTGACACGTGTTGTCGTAACGGTGGTCGGATCAAAAATCTGTGCCCGTCCCAGCTCTTCTTGCAGACGGCTGAGCGTATTGCTTAGTCTGTTCTGTTCTTCTTTCGCTGCTTTGTATTCTGCATTTTCGCGTAAGTCACCCAAAGAAAGCGCAAAACCGATTTCTTTGGAGTTACGCGGTATGTCTTCTTCGACAAGCCGCTGCATCTCCCGTTGTTTCTCTTCCATTTTCTGCGCTGTTACGATTAAACCCCGTCCGGTTACCGTTTTTTCAACTTCGTCAAAGAACTTAAAGTTCTTGTATTTTTCTAAAATACGGTTGCGCAGCTGCATTTTGATAGCGGCATCCAAATCCCGTATATCGCCGACAAGCGTATAAAGCCGTGTTACTGCATCTTCGGTATGATCAAGAATGAAGTTCTCCAATAAGGCCTCTTTTCCGAATAGGATCGTATGAACCTGCTTATTGATTTTCCGATTTTCGGTTGTATTCCGCCGGCTGGCAATTTCACGATAGCTTATATCAAGGATATGGATGAGTACGATGATCTGATGTTCATAGCCGATATTGAGTTCTTTAAACCATTGCTCATCCTGCACATTCTTAAAGAACCAAATAACCGCTTCACGGTATTCTTTGTAATCTTTATAGCATGTCAATACCAGCTCTTTTGCTTTTTCAGGATACTCTTCCAGCAGCGGTGTAAGAATTTCGGAAGAAAGCACCACCGGAAAGAGACGGACATAGTGATCGCTCCAATCGGGAACCAGATTTTTAATATTACGCAGATAAGCGCTGCGTAATTCTTTATTTTTTATCTCGGTATAGATGGCGGTCGGATTTTCAATTTGAGCGAACAGTTCTGCAAAATTATGCTGCTTTCCGCTGCTGAGATGCGGCAATGCCGCCGTCAATTTTGAGACAACGAGGTAAGACGCAATCACGTGCTCATTTACTTGACTAAAGGCTTTTAAAAAGCGGTCAAAATAGTTGAACATATCCTGAAACCCGTCGGAATCCGTATCGCCGCGCTCCATGACATTGAAAATAATTTCAACACGTTCAAAGAAATTCTTTTGCGCCTTAAACTCATTTGATAATTTCTCATCAAGTGAAATCGGGCGCGTATGCACTGTGTAAAAATCAATATTGGACGGATTAATACCGAATTCGGGATTTTCTTTGACGATTTTCCGAGCCTTTGTGCTCCAGCTTGTCCATTCGCCGGCGGTTAAAAGGGACGGCACCAGTTCATGCTTAATCCGTTTAAAATCGCAATTATTGTCAAAGCTGCGGATAACGGTTTTAAGTGTCCATTCGGGATCCGCTTTGATTTTTGCGGTCAGCTCATCCCGCTTCATAACCGACTTTAATACCCAAATATGCTCGCGGTCAAGCGTTTGCAGGGCGGTAATGCCCATTTTCAAGCTCATCGTATGACCGCGCTTTTTGGCAAAGTCAATAGTCAATTCATCATTATTCACCTTTGCAATACGGCCGACACCCCATGTCCGGTGAAAGACAAAATTTCCTTCATCAAAGGAAATATGCTTTTCAAAATCATCAATCGCCTCAAAAACATTACGCCAGTTCTGCGTTAAATTGGAAACCTTGATGTACTCTTCCAGCTGACTGTGGCCTGCATATTTCTCTTTAAAACAGTCGGTAATCTCTTTCCGCGCCCATACATCTTTATCATCATACGATAAGATCAGCTTTAAAATATCAATGCAAACATCCCAATCCGCTTCTTTTTTGTAATAGCCGTATAAATCCTGCATTAATAAAGCGCTGCGTTCCGCTCCGAGATGATCGGTTACTTTACGCTGAACATGATAAAAGAAATCGATTTCCTGGGGCACCAGTTCAACTAAATGCGCCCATACTTCTTTGACGGCATTTGTCGAGCGCCTGTTGATAAAACGGTAGAGCGCTTTTTTATAAAACTCAACTGTTTTTTCAATATTACCCTGACTTTGATACCGTTCCGCCAGCAGTTTTGCAATATCGGCTTCTTCATAATCGATGCGGACAAGGCGTTCTAGAATATCATTATCGTCGTTTCCGGATTCTTTATAGCAAGTAGCGAGTGTCCGCAAGGCAAATTTTGAATCTCCGAACTCAAGCACCCGTAGACACAGGTATTCAACAATCTGCATACGGTGATTGTCCGTAAAGATGGTTACTAACGAAATCAGTGCGGAATCATCAAGCAGCTGTTTTGACAACGCAATAATACTGGAAATATACAGCGCAGTGATACTTGTTTTAGTGTGCGATAAGTGCGTATCCGAAAGTTCTTTTAATTCATCAAGGGCATGGTTTCTCTTTGCTTCTTCAATGATCGTATCTAATTCTTTAAAATTATTCACCGAATAGTTGGTAATTGCAGCCCGCGTCCATTTCTCTTCGTTGAGTATATCGCGAACCTTCTTTAAGACATCTGACATATAAACCTCTCAGTAGCTGCATCAGCGCATATAGCAGTCATAAATTTGGCCATCAAGCAACTTGATCTTGAGCAGAATCTCATCGATTTTTGACCGTTCAACACTGCCGCTCATATAATGATCAATGAGCCAAAAATAATAATTTATGAGACGCGGGACAAGAACAGCACTCTTTTTGACATCCTTGCTCCTCAGCTCATTTTCAAGCGTATAGATAGATTGCTTTAACCTTCCTAATTCAAGAGCTTTCAGCTCACGCTTGACATTAAAGATACCGTTCAGTGTACCGTACACCGGTATCCATTCCAACAACTCTTCTCCTGTATAACCAGCGGAGACAACTTTTGTAACGAGTGCACAAATAATTTCGGATTCTAGAAAACACAGTTCTATTTCCGATGCATTTTTAAAAAACGCCTCACGGAAGAATACTTTTGCAAGACGGAATTCTCCGCTGAAAGCATAGGCATCCGCAAGTTCGGCAGTGATGGCCGATGAACTTGCATTTATATCCGCTGCATAACGCAAACAGCTGATTGCCGTATCATAATCCCCAAGCGCTTTATAGCACAAACCTGTTTTACGGTATATTTCGGCGGCATGAATACTCTCGGAACCTTTCAGCAGCAACAGATAAAACTGCAAAGCGATGGTAAAAGCGCTGCACTTAAATGCATACACAACCGGTTCATTAAAGCCGCCGTTCTCCCGTATATAATCAAGGAACGGTTTCCATTGGGAAATAATATACTCGCCGCGTAAAAAATCATCAGACAGAGTACGCGCATACCGTAAACGATTCAGCCAAAAGTTCACGCCTTTGATCGTATACAGGACCTGAGGATTTTCCAAATCCTGTTCAAGCAGCTGCTCCAGACTTTTATGACACTGCTCAAGCTCTCCTTGCTTGAGGAATACAAGGGCAGGCTGTAATACGGTTTGAACAGAACGGTCTAACATACTTCTATCCGTAGTGTACTCAATAATACGCCTTTAGTCAATTGACCCTTTTTTTAAAATTTGCTATTATCTGCTCCCCTCTTGAGAGTGATTATTGATAAAGTACCGTTTGCAGTTTTGCGTCCCGCTTTTATTTTAGTCCGTAGGATTCGGTAACCGGCAGTACAAATAAGATGCCGTGTCCGTCCTGTTCAATTTCGCTGTGTTCGCGTATTGCGGCGACAACGGTCTCGACTTGCTCGGTATCGACAATGGTCAGTACAATTTCTTTTTCAGGTTCTATTTCAATATCAAAAATGAGCTTTGTTTGATTCGCACCTGAACCGCGCGCATGTAAAACAGTTCCGCCTCGGGCGCCTGCTTGTATAGTGGCGTCAACAACATCGTTTGCCCGTCCTCTATTTACAATCGTGAATATAGCTGATTTCATAGTGTTCATTGTTTCTCCTGTCTGTGCATATACCGATTCGGCATTCCGCTTATTGCAAAATGAAATAGGAAGCAGACATGCGATGCCGAAATTCTTGCGTGTGATATTAAGCCGCCGGTTTAACGCATCCATGACGGATACAAGAGCGTCATGCTCGCCTACCGTAAGGATGACTTCTTTTTGTATATGATTGATACCTAAAAAATCAAGTACTTTACTTTTTACGGTTCCATCGGCAATAAGAGTGGTCGCACCGGTTAAACCGAGAGCTCTCCCCTCGTGGATGATTTTCCGCGCCTGACCGTGGGGAACTAAAATAAGCAACAGTGAAAAAGTATTCATTTTATTTTTTCGTCCTCTGTTTCAAGTGAAAAAGTAATCCCAGTATTTGTAATGAAATAATGGGAGCTAATGCGACTGCCGCAATAATTCCGAAGCCGTCAATCAATACGTTGGCACCCGGAGTTGCCGCTGCGATGCCTTGTGCAAAAGAGAGCACAAAAGTAGCTGTCATAGGCCCCGATGCAACGCCTCCTGCATCAAAAGCCATACCGACAAAGAGCCCCGGCACGATCCACGATAAGATAAGAGCCGCTGCATATCCCGGCAGCAGAATATGCCACAGCTGAAAGGCAGGGATAATAATCCGCAGCATGGACAGGAATGTTGCCGTACTCACCCCAAGCGCAAGGAATATCAATACAATCTTCCGCGGGATATAGCCTGAACTTACCGTTTCAATTTGCTTTGTTAGCACATATACTGCCGGTTCCGCAAGGATCACAACACAGCCTATGCAGGCTCCGATGAACATGATGAGCGGATAGTTGCCGATAGCGCCGATAGTATTTCCGATAATGAAGCCGAAATCCAGAAAGCCTGCTTTAACACCGGTGAGAAAGAGGCTTAATCCGATAAACGTAATAATCAGCCCTTTTACGATAGAAGAAAGCGCATGTTTTTTAAGACTCCGCGCTACGGCAGCGCAAAGGAGAAAAATAACGGCTATGGGAACAAGAGACAGCGCTGCTTCTTGAGCGGCATGCCACAGCGATTCTATGATAACGGAAAACAATGAACCGGCGCTGTCATGCAGCGTAACGGAAGCATTTTCATCAAACACGGGGAGTTTGCGTACCAGTGTAATAAACAGCACACTGATAATGGCCCCCGCCGACACCATGCCGACTAAACCGAATGAATCGGTTTCCGATGCGATAGCATCCTTTTTCATACGGGAAACACCGGCAGCGATTGCTAAGATGAATGGAACGGTAATAGCGCCCGTTGTTGCTCCCGATGAATCGAAAGCAATGGAAATGCCTTCACTTACGGAAAAAAACGACAATCCGCAGATGATTAGGTAAGAAACGGTGAAGATGGTATGCTGCGGCAGATGGTAGACAATCCCGAAAAGTCCGACAGCCAAAAATACGGCAACGCCGATCGATACGATAACCACCAGCGTATTTTGAGGAATTGCTCCTTTGGTTACTTCCATCACTTGACTGCCGAGTATTTGTAAATCGGGTTCCGCAATCGAAATAAAAAAGCCGAGTATAATGCCGCCGATTACTACTAATGAGATTTTATTTTTTGCAGTGATAAACTGTCCCATGAAGTCGCCGATGGGCGTAATGCCGATGTCGATACCGAATAAGAATATCGTCAGCCCGATACAGATACATACTACACCGGCGAGAAACTGAATAAACACCGTATAATCTACCCGTACAAAAAGGAAATTGAGTATGCTGATGAGTACGGCAATAGGCAAAACCGAAAAAAGTACCTCTTTAAATTTTTCAGCAAGAACGTTCATGCGGAATACTTCCTCCTATACCTACTATGCCGAAGTTATACGGCAGCTGTTCAAAAAACTATTTCAGAACATCTTCTAAAAACTGATTTGCACTCCGTGTTATTCGTGCGGAGGTTTATTTCCCTATTTTTTCTCTTAATTACTTTCATAATGAGGCCTTTCGTCCTCTGATCTTTCCGTTTTAAATTTACCGACTTCCAGTGCAAGGCTGTCAATGCTTTCTTTGTTTTTTACCGCTATTTCAAGCGACTCTTGAGCAGCGCTGTTTATTAAATCCGCTTGGGATGCAATACTATCTACGCTTTCCCGTAACACTCGGGTCAATTCATCAAGGAGAGCCGTTTCCGATGTAATCTTCTCGCCACCGGCCAGCATTTCATCGGAACTGCTTTTTACTTCATTCGTTAAACTGCTCACCTCATTAATGGCCGTCCAAATAGCCTGCCCGTTCCGTTCCTGCTCCTCCATTGCATGAACAACACGCTCAATCGAACCGCTGACATCCTTTGAATAGCCCGAAATAAAATTAAACTTTTCCACTGCAGCCGCAGCCAAATGGGCAAGCCGTTCAATTTCTCCGGTTAAATTTTTAAGCGTAACGGAGATTTTTTTACCTTGAGAGCTGGATTCTTCCGCTAATTTTCTGATTTCGGAAGCTACAACGGCAAAACCTTTACCGGCTTCCCCTGCATGAGCGGCTTCGATTGCCGCATTCATCGCTAACAGATTCGTTTGAGCGGCAATATTTTCTATGACGCTGCCCGCTTCAATTAAACCTCCCGACGCTTCCGAAATACTCTGCGAAATCTTATTCGCCTCAGCCAATGTCTCCCGTCCATCGTTGGTTGCTGTCGATAGATTCAGAATCGACTCCCTCGTTTCCGTCACATTCTCACCGACCGTCCCAATCGTCAGCGTCAGCTTATTGAACGAAGAAGAAGATTCTTCGACCATCGCAGCCTGTTTTCCGATCCGCTCGTTCAATAACCGCAGCGTGTTGATAATCTGCTCTATAGCGGAAGCAGTTCCGGCAACGCATTGCTCTTGTTCGGTAAACCGGTCTTTCAGCGCCTCAATGGAATTTGTGATCGTTGTAACAAATTCGCTTGCCGCAAGCATGTTTGTTTCAAGATCAGAGCCGACAGTCGCCATCTCACCGGAATCCCGCCCTACTTTTCTTATTGAATTCCTCAATTTTAAAATCGTTTGGTTAAAATAGGAAGACAGCACGCTCGTTTCGTCTTTGCCGTCCGTAGGAAGCTCTATTGTCAGGTCTCCTTCTCCCTGGGCAATATTTCTTAATGCATTAATGACATGACTAATCGGCTTTACGATGCTTTTAGCAATAAAAAAGCCTAATCCGATAGCAACAATCAGCTGGGTACCGGCAATAAAAATAAAAATACGGATTAACCGTGCAACCCGTTCGGCAATAAACTCCGACGCCGGCACCGTGATAAGGAGAGTCCAGTTGGAATACTCCATCGGCGCAACAGCGGATATATACTCCACGCCCTGTATTTTTGAAACATTTACCGACGCCTTGTTCGTGTTGAGCGCGCTCTTTAAAAAAGGCACAAAATCGTTTTTTTCATCCTGTATGATTTCCGAAAAAAAATCTTTATATAAGATTTCAGGACGGCGGTTTCCCAGTATGATGCCGTTCGGACTGATAAGGTAAGCGGTACCTGTTTCACCGACAATAATATCGCTTATCAAGTTTGATAACGCATCTCCCAACATCGTTACATTGATTACTCCCGCAATTTTTCCCTGTAAATCACGCAGCGGGATAGCAGCGATGGACGTATAGCGGCCGTTTTTTGTAGTCAATGCCGGTTCGGTCAGCGTATATTTTCCTTTAAGCGCCGATTGAAACCATTCGGTTCCGGCCGCTTGTTCGGTTTTTCCGTCGGTACGGTATATAACGCCGTCAAGTCCCCCGATACCTAAAGAAATCCATCCGCGCTGTTTTTGCATCCGAATCTCATTTTGGAAAAGCTTAATTTTATCTTGATATGAAAGAGAAACATCCTGTACTTCGGGCAAATTGGAAAACGCCTCCAACTTTCCGAATAACGCCTTTGTCCGCTCATTTAAAACATCCGAAGAAGAGATTGTCAATTCCTCAAGAAAATAGGCCGTATTCCGTGTCAATGAACCTGCCGCAAGGTATACCGACACAATACTCATGATGATGACGATACAAACGGCAAAAAAGATAAATGCCGCTATCATTTTATTTTTAATCGAAAAGAGTTTTACGCCGCCTGATTTTACAGAATGTGTATCCATGAGAAATCTCCTGTCCTTTATTCTTTCAAAGTATTGTCAGCGTTTCTTACAAATGTGTCCAGTACCTGCTGTACATCTTTTCCTTTTATAGCATCTTTTAAAGCCTGATTCCAATAGCCGCGCATTTTTGCGAAACCGGTTATATTATTGTAATATTGCCCGAAAAAACGCTGCAGTACCGAATTATACAGTATTTCAGCATCCGCTTCTTCTATTTGAATCTTTGATGTTGCCGGAAAGCCGCCGGCAGCGCTTACCAATTTACGGCTCCACACTTCATCGGTCGCTGCAAAATGAAGAAATTTTTTTGCGGCTTTTACTTTATCGGGATTACCGTTTTTGAAGATACAAGCGCCCCCTACCAAGAACTCAAGAGACGGCGCATCCGCATCATTCGGAAACGGCATATAAAGGGGCGTAAAGTCCTTTCCGTTATACTTCCTTTTTCCGTTATACATTTTATTCAACTGCGGCGAATACAAAAGCGTGTGGGCTGCACGGGATTCGGCAAACATCGAAATTGCATCGTTTGAGGTCAGATGCTCACCGTCCAGCAGCAAACCTTGTTTGACGGCATTGACCGTCCATTGCAGATTTTTTACCGCTGCAGGAGAGTTATAAATATACGAGGAATAATCTTCATTCAAAAGATTTGCATTGCCGTATAGGTTCACCAAGAAAGCGCGGGTACCTTGATCGCCGCTGACATTGTTATAGTAAAAAACGCCGGGAACAGACCCCTGCGGCAGCTTTTGCTTGAGAGCCGCCAAAAGCGCCTCATATTCGGCAACCGTCCAGCTCCGGTCGCCCCGCTGATACGGCAGCAGATGCAGCAAGCCTAAATCCTCCAGCATTTCTTTGTTAAAGGCCATGGAAAATGCGCTTATATGCATCGGATACATATACGTACGTCTGTCTCTACCGGCAGACACCGAAAGGAGAGTCGTTGTAATGTGCGGTTTCTCGGTTGCAAGCACGTCATCAAGCGGTTCAAGCAAGCCCCTATCCGCCCAAAGGATAATACGGCCCGGAGCATCATAAATTATATCGGGAAGCGTTTTTCCGACAACCGCTTTTTCGACTTTTGCAGCCCCGTCGGTAAAACTGAGCAGCGTAAAATGTACTTTAATGGAGGGATACTCTTTTTCAAAAGCGGCGATAAGGCTCTTTTCAAAAGCCTCTTCACCCGCCTCCGAAGTAAAATTGGGGAAACTCCAAAATTCGATTTCCGTAACGGAACCCGCGCCGGCATTTTTGTAGGCGCAGCCGATAAGCGGCAGCAACAGCACCAGCATCGGTATATACTTTTTTACCCTACGGAAAAGAAAAAATGCATTCATAATAAAGCCCTCCTCTATTCAGTATCGGCATAACTGCTATTTAAAGTGATGGCGCAACGCGTTTGTCCGATATGCTACGGATGTCTGACGATTTCACGCGGCTTAGAGCCGTTTGCAGGCCCGACAATACCGCGCGCCTCCATTTCTTCAATAAGACGGGCAGCACGGTTATAGCCGATTTTCAGCTTGCGCTGCACATATGAGGCGGACGCCTTTCCTGCAAAGGTAACAATTTCCAAGGCCTGCTCATAGAGCGGATCATTATCATCGGAGAATACGGCATTATCGAAAGAATCTTCATCATCATCGACAAAAATTTCTTCATCGATATACTCAGGCTCGCAGTATTCCTTTACGCATGCAACGACACGTTCTACCTCTTGTTCGGAGACAAATGCACCCTGCATCCGGGTCGGAAACGGACGGGCTGCGCTGACAAAGAGCATATCTCCCTTACCAAGTAATTTTTCAGCGCCCATTTCATCCAGAATGATACGGCTGTCCGTTTTTGAGGCAACCATAAACGCAATTCTGCTCGGAATATTCGCCTTAATCAAACCGGTAATAACATCGATGGACGGACGCTGGGTTGCAAGTACCAGATGAATACCGACAGCGCGGCTCATCGCGCACAGCCGTGCAACAGTCGCTTCAAGCTCTTTACCGGAGGTCGCCATCAAATCGGCAAACTCATCAATGATGATAACGATGTAGGGCAGCGGTTCAGTAGCGATCCGTTCAGCCTTTATTTTCGTATTGAATGTTTTAATATCCCGAACGCCCATATTATCCAGCAGCGCATAGCGGCGTTCCATCTCACACAGCGCATACTGCAACGCTTGGAATGCCCGTTTCGGTTCGGTAATGACCGGAGTGAGTAAATGTGCTATATCGTTATAGAGCTTGAGCTCAACAATCTTAGGATCGACAAGGATGAGCTTTACCTCATCGGGACGGCGGTTATATAAAATCGAGAGGATAATCGTATTAACGCACACCGATTTACCCGAACCGGTCGCTCCGGCAATCAGCAGATGCGGCGTTTGTGCAAGATCAACGAGCTGAGGATTGCCGGTAACATCCTTACCCAGCACAACGGGAATTGCCATTTTTTCGGATTCCGGCAAATCCGTTTCGATAAGCTCACGGAAGCTGACGATAGACCGCTTTTTATTCGGAACTTCAATACCGACCGCATGTTTTCCCGGAATGGGAGCGACAATACGGACGCTCGAAGCGGCAAGCCTGAGCGCAATATTATCCTGTAAATTAGTAATTTTCGACAGTTTAATACCCGGCGACGGCAGCATTTCAAACATGGTAACAACGGGACCCTTTTTAATACCGGTGATGGAAACGTCGATTTTAAATTCGTTGAAAGTCGATTTAAGCAGCATCCCTGCTTTTCTTGTCGCATCATCTATAACCCAATACTCCCCGTCAGGATAATCGGTTAAAAGATCGAAGGGAACAGCGTATTTTTTACGCGGCGGCTGCAAAAGCGGCTGTACCGGCGCAACGGCAGGCACGGCTACCTGTTCAAAAAGCCGGTCATCCGTTTCTTCACTTTCATATGTATCAGCAGCATCTTCAGGTTCAGGCTGTTCACCTTCATAGTAAGCATCTTGGCCATAGTCTGCCTCCGCTGCGGCGGTTTCAGCCGCCGGTGCATAGGCCTCCTCTGAGGTGGTCTCAACCGCGGGAGCATACGCCTCCGATGCGGCAAGCTCGGCCGGTATCGCATCAGGATCAATCACGACAAGCGAGTCAAGCAAGTCGGACATCTCATCGGGAACAGGAACGCCGTTTGCAAATACCAGCGGTTCATCGGGCTGAATACCGGAAAGTTCCGGCTCCTCCTGCTTTGCAGCTTCACCGGCAACGCTCTGCTGCACATCCTGTTCCTCAGCTTCGACGGAAGGAATCGATACTTTCGCGGCCTCTGCATTTTCGGCAATAAGCGCCGATATTGCAGCGCTATCAGACGCTGCCGCAAAAGAAGTGCCCGCAGCAGCGCCGTCCGTTATTTCATGCTGCGGAACATCTTCTTGCTCATCCGGCTCTTGAGCGGACGCTTCCGCTCCTGAATCTATATGATCAAAGTCTGTAGGTTCCGCATCTTTTTGCCTCTCAATTACCGAAACAGGCGTTTCCTCCTCAGAGCCGTCCTTTCCCGCTGCTTCGATTGGCTCTGCTGAAAAATCAGTGCGTTTAATCCGCTCGACATCGGCTATAATATCATCCAAACTGGTAAAAAGGTTATTCGGATCGGAGGGATCAAAGGAATCGCGGACGGAGACCGGCTCCTCTGTGCGGGGAAGCGTGAACACCTCCGAATCGGCTTCCAGCTTCGTTTCCCCATTATCAGCGGCCTCATTGCCACTATCTACTGCTGTAACCCCCTCCTCCGCCACCGGTTCCGTTTCCACCGCAATGTCTGCATCATCGGCGCCGGTTTCGGCTTCTTCCGGCGGCTCGGCGGCCATCTCTTCAGGCTGTTCCGGTTCAGGCGGAACAGCTGATTCCACGGCCTTATCGGTATCGTCTACAGCCTCCAGTTCTTCGGTATTACCGTCAGCGCCGTGAAACACCGGTTCGGCAGCATCACTGGAATCGCCTGAAGTCTCCAGTTCAGACGAAACAGCCGATTCAGCTGGAAGATACTGAGCGGGCAGTTCGCCGTCTTGCACAAGCTTCTCCGAACTGTCTGCGCTTCCCGTATCATCGGAAACGGATGCTTCCGCATATATCGGGACAGGAGGTACCTCCGAAGACGTTAAAACAGCTTCCGGTTCCTCCGCACATTGCAGCTCCCCTCCCCTCGCCTGCTCTGCCGGTTCAGCAGTATCCGCTGTCTCATGCACAGCTGCTGATTCCGCGGTATAGTCAACCTCATCGGTACGAGGCTGTTCAGCATCTTCACCCATTACCGGAACATCTGCCGTTTCAGGCGTCCTTTCGGCAGCCTCAGCATCTTCTTCATGCACACCTTCTTGGACGGCTGATTCCAACCTCTCTTCCTCAACAGCCTCGCCTTCTTGCCGGGTATCTTCATCAAACTCAGGCTCATCGGATTCATAGGTATCTGCAACCAAGTCTCTTTGCGGCAATTTTCCTAAATAGAACGGCATCCGTGCGCCAAGCTCGATCATCAAAAAAATCTCAAAACAAATGAACAAAAGAATACAGATGATGATTGAAATAACAACAAATTGCTGTACGACCGGTATATGAATAGCGGGCATACACGTGTGGATAAGCCGTTCCCCCGCCAACGAGGTAATAAAATAGAGCGGAGCGCCGAGCAATACCGTTTTGGATTCGCGCGACCAGCCCGGAATCAGCAGCAATACGGCTGCATACAAAAATAGAATAGGTATTAAAAAAGAAGAAAATCCATATACGGAAAAGAGCTTTTGCCCAAGTTTGAACGGCATCATGTTTATCGATGCGGATTCAACATATCCTGCCATCGGCAAAAAAATACCGAGCGTTACTACAACGCCGATACCGAATAAAAGTAAACTAAAAAAAACGGCTAAAATTCTTGATAAACTAATCCCGGGTTTCATTCTCTATCTGTATCCTTAATCTATCGGGCATCTCTAAAAACTGATTTGTACTTCCTGTTATTAGACCTATTCGATAATTGCGTTTCCGAACAGGTCTAATAATTATTTCCCTACGGAGCACCCGATAGGCTTGCCGTTTAGAGATTCCTTTATGCAAAGTAATTATTATCACAGAAAGAAAGAATGTGCAAGAAAAAATATTCCTTCAAACAGGGAGAACACGTAAAGTATTACTCATGCCGATACTCTATAAAGGAATCCTGAGATCGCTTGCAACCACCTTATGATAACAACACCCACGAAGCAAAGCATTGGAGGTGTTGATTGTACAATCATTACAAATTACTTCCTCCGCGTCCTTGGCGTCCTTCGCGGTTTACCGCCATGGACGGCGGTGGTTCCAATCAGTAACAAGTTTTTGCCATTAGCAAAAACTTGACATGAATACTGTACATGGACGTATAGTATTCATGTTACCGCAGAGTTCGCGGAGCACGCAAAGGGGTTGGTAACGGTGTTCAAGACAAAACTATTACCCATGGGATTACAGTTTTTCTATTTCTTCTTTGCTGAGGCCGGTCATCAGGCAAATTTCAGATACCGGATAACTGCGGTGAAGCATCAGCCGTGCCGTTTCAAGAGCCTTTTGTCGGGAACCTTCGGCAAGACCGAGCGATTTTCCTCGCTCAACTCCCGCGCTGAATTGTGCTTCTGAAATAGTAGTAATATCACTTTTCAGCTTCATTCTTGACTCATACAGCTTCCGCTCTACCGGACTAAGCGTCAATACATCTATCTGCTCATTCAGCATTTGTAATATGGGTGAAGTCATTGCAAGCATATTCCTTATCTCCCTATCGTCAGTGTTTATAAACTGCAACCAGATGATATGTTTTTACTTGCCGGTAGATGTGGTACTCTTATCCGACGGGA
>CAJPOL010000025.1 GCA_905372265.1 uncultured Treponema sp.
ATAATATCCCTTCCACCATAACATTACTTTACTATACTTTTCTTTCATGCTGAAGTACTGCATTTACTACAGAATCAGCATGAAAAAAGAAAGTTCCGGCTAAAAGCAAAAAGGCTTGCCCCTATGGCGGCAGTATCTTCTTTGAAGATTCCCTGATAATCAACATACCCCGACGCGAGCGTCGGGGTATGTTGTTCTCATAAGGTGGTTGCAGTCGGCTTTAATACCCTTCGTTACGACGCAAGCGTCGGGGTATTAAACCCTCCGCACGAATAATCGGCTTGCTTTTTTTTATTTCGGCTGATATAATTCACGCTTAGAATATTCTGGAGGATTTCTATGCAAAAGATATGCCGTTTAGTACTTCTCTGCGCCGTCTTTCTGGGTGCGGTCAGTGTGTTTCCGCTCAGCGCCGAATCAAAAGAGTCTGAATTGTATTATGTACACGCTCAGCTCTTAAAGATTTTCCCGCATTCAAAAGGATATTATGTTATCTACCGGCGTACAGGGACTCAACCGGCGGGAGAGGCCTTTATACCGTTGGAATGGTTTAGACCTAACAAGGAAAATAAAGCGGACATTTCGTTCGTTAACACACGGGTTAATCCCTATGTGTCGTTTTTTATCAAAGACGGGAAGTGCGCCTATGTGAGGATTGCAGCTCCGCTTGATGTAAAATCACAGGTTTGGGGTGTACTGCAAGCGCCGCGCACATACGATGAAAAATTTGAAGGGGTAGAATCACTCCCGCTGGCATTCTAAATAGAGTCTTTACTTTCGGCGTGCCTTTGCTTTTCAGAAGCACGCCTTTTTTGTTAAAAATCGGTATTTATCTTCGAGGGCTGTATGTCAAATATTATTACTCCTCTTATTCCGCAGGCGTTGATATCATTTTTACACTCATATCAAACATTTCTGATTGCAGGACATAAAGAACCTGACGGCGATTGTATCGGCAGTAGTCTTGCCTTATCTTTTTTCTTGCAGCGTCTTGGAAAAAAAACAGTTTTACTTTCCGCAGGTCCTTTTAAGCGCCCGGAAATACAAGAATATGAACCGCTCTTTTCTGCACAAGTCCCCGATTATGTACGGAATATGACCGGTACTGTAGGCGTTGTGATTGTGGATTGTTCGGGAGCGGATCGTACCGGCAGCCTTGAGGAACAGATAGCGCCCTTTCCTACGATCTGCATTGACCATCATGCGACGAATACCATCAATGACCCCGCTTCGCTGGTATATCCTGAATCGCCGTCTACTACTTTTCTGATTCAAAGCATTATCGAGAAAATAGCGGGGCAGGTTACAAAAGAAGAAGCGGATATGCTTTTTTTCGGCTTGTGTACCGATACGGGCTTTTTTCGCCACCTTGATGAACGCAGCGGAGAGGTTTTTGCCCATAGTGCACGGCTTGTGCAGGCGGGAGCAAATCCCAAATATACGTTCGCGGCGATTAACGGCGGAAAAACATTCGCCTCGCGGCTGCTCATTTCCCGAATATTGGAGCGCATGCAGCCGTATTACGGAGGCAAACTCATCGTTTCGTTTGAAACCGCTGAAGACAGAGAGACGTTCGGCATCGAAAATAGAGATTCAGATATGACGTATCAGCTGATTCAAGGAATTGCCGGTGTAAAGGCTATTTGCATTATCCGGCAAGATACGGAAACGCATTGCAGCGTCGGCTTCCGCTCCCTGGATACGGTTGATGTCAGCATTATAGCCTCCTCTTTCGGCGGCGGCGGACATAAGCAAGCCGCAGGGCTCTATATAGAGGGTACCGTTGATGAATTGCTGCCGCAGTTTGTAAAGGCCTTTGAACCTCAGCTCGGTCACTGATATGGCTGAAAGGCATCTGCTAAAGGATTCAGTTTTTTACGGATGTCCTACAGAAGCGCAGATAAGAACCGTGCCGCCGCTGCGCCTGCTTTTCCACGATGAGAAATCGTATTTTTTTCTTCAGCGGTTAGTTCCGCAACGGTTTTTCCGGCATCCGGCAGGTATACAATCGGATCATAGCCGAACCCGTTTTCGCCGCTTGGCACCTTTGTAATAACCCCTTCGCAGGTTTCCTGTACGGTGAAAAACCGGTGTTTATCCAACAGAACCGCAATGCAGCAAACAAAACGGCATGTCCTGTTTGTTTTCTCTTCCATTTGGCGCAAGATAAGCATGTTTTTTTTCTCTGCGCTCAGCGGAACGCCGGCCTCTTTTTCTCCGTACCGTGCAGAATAGATCCCGGGTTTACCATCTAAGGCGTCAATACAAAGACCTGAGTCATCGGCGATGACCGGTGCATGAACAATGTCGTAGAGCGCGTGCGCTTTCAGCAATGCATTTTCCAAAAAGGTCTGACCCGTTTCTTGGGGCGCAAAAGTCAGTTTCATATCAGCGGGTGTGCTGATATGAAACTTCTTAAAAAGAGCAACGAACTCTTCTTTTTTATGCTGATTACCGCTTGCTAAATAAATTGTCATGCCTTACCATAACATGCTTTTTTTAAAACGGCAAGATTAGTGTCGACTGTTCCCCGTGATAAACCCAGTTGCTTTGCCAGCGACCGGTTGCTCGGCATACGGGAATATTCCCGCGCCCGTTTAAGAAAACGCTGCCAAAGCGCATAATTGTAGGATTGCTGCGTTTTCAGTTTCTGGAACAAAGCAGGGTGAGTTTCATCGATTGCTGTTAACTGGAGTGTGGCGCTTTTATACCGGAAGTAATACCGGTCCCGTTTTTCCGTAAGTTTTTTGTATATGGTTTCTTTCGCAGCCGCTTCGCATTTTGCTCGGCAAAGAATAGCGGCAACTTCTTTTTCAGGTATTTCCAAAACCTCTGCCAACCGGCGCTGCAAACAACCGTCAATAAAAAAACATGACTTGCAGGCAAGCAGCAGTAAACTCCGTTTATAAATATCGTCTTTTTTAGATTCCCAAGCAACCGTATTCTTAATTGCGCGTTCTTTTTCCGGCGCAATGGCATACTCAGGCTCCGGACTCGCTGCATATATTTCGTAGGAACGCGAAGCATCCTGTTCTTTCAGCTTGCCCTCAAAATGATACTTTTGCTCACCGGTTACCGCAATATCATATGTTTGCCGCTGATGCCGTTTCCGTTCAAATAACTGACGGTAGAATTTGAGTGACATTTTGAGGTATGTAAAAAATAGTGACAACTGAGGGTTATATTTGCCGATTATTCGGGGAAGCTGAGGATAGAGCCAGAGCAGAAAATCGCTGCGCTGATCTTCCTCTCTATAATACACATTGAATTCATGCAAATGAAAATAAAGGTATTCAAATACCTTATCGGCTGCCCTTTTTTGCCCTTGGGTACTCTCGGAAAAATCCGCCAATACCGCTTCAATAAAATCTTGCGTCATAGAGCTGCATTCCCCCTTATAGTTGACCTGTTGCGGATGCATACAGTGCATTCCGCACCTTATAAAGCAGAAATAATGCCAGTTTCAGCTGTGAAAAATCATTTTGCCCAGTTTATTAAAAAAAGGACAAATGCATTAGGCAGAGCAGATAAAAAATTTTTTTGCTAGAGGTAAAAACGTGACACCGCTTTAGATCACCGCCATCCGCAGCGGAAATGGCAAAGCCGCTGAGGCGTTCGCCCTGAACTTTTTTTACCGGTATGCATAGACAAAGTAAAAGAGAACATATAAAATATAAGCTGCTCACAGGGTGTATATACCTATACGCCCATAAGGCTTTTCTGTAAAAAGTTCCCAGAACAGTGTAATAATATGGCGCAGATATCTTCATGTTACCGCAAGAATCTGCGAGTCTGAAGCCGGAATACGGTACTACCGGAGTGTTACGGTTTCATAGGAATCGCTCGATTTATATCTGAACGTTATTATCAGCGTTTCCCTTACTCTTTTTTAAGGATGGTGCTTTATGAAAAAGCAACAGCAAGGATTGCGTAGACGTTTAATTGTTATTTGTGTTTTGTTTATTTTTATAGCATCAATATTACAAACAGTTCTTGCACGGAGTATTGCGCGCCATGCAATAACCGAACAAGTCGTTGAATACTTGCAGGATAAAACCGTCATGATAGCGGAAAAAATAGACGGTGAAATGAATCATTTCTTTTTTTGGCTTGAAAACGTCGCCGCAAATGCCGCATTACTTGACGATACAATTCCGATTGAAGAACGTCTCAAGAAGATCGATTACCTTATTAAACGGCGTCCCAGTGTGAAAAGCTACGGTATGGCAGGACCGGATGGGAACCTTATCCGTAATGACGGCACCAGCTTTTTATGCACCACGTCATCATGGTATAACGATGTGATGCAAGGCGGGAAGTTCTTATCGGATCCTTTTTCTATCGGTAACGGCACACTGCTCAGTTCATTTGCGATTCCGATTTATAATACGGAGAACAAAATTGTCGGCTTTTTTTCCGTTGATATCGATGCAAAATATTTTTCGGATATTTGTGCGAAAACTTCGATCGGAAAAAACGGGGCGACATTTATTGTTGGAAGAAAAAGAAAACTTGTCGGCGATACGGATTTTTCCCGTGTAATTGAACAGACAGACCTTACAGAGCAAGCAAAAACAAATAGCGATACGGCAGCCCTCCTTGCAATTATCGAAGATGTTTTTAAATCCGATACAGCGGTAAGCCGCTCCTACACGCATGAAGGTACGCCGCAGTTTACGGCGGGGAAAAAAATGGAGGCCGGTTGGGCAGTGATTATCCGTGCTCCCGAAAAAGAATTCTTAGGGGCGGTGCGAACTCTTAATAGAACGATGTACGGTACCGGTTTTTCCGTACTTGCCGTTGCCTTTATTATTATTTGGCTTGTTGTGCAGCAGATTATCCAGCCGCTTACCAATGTCGTAAATGCCTTACAGAATATTGCGGAGGGAGAAGGCGATCTGACGGTACGGCTGCCGGTAACAGGAAAAGACGAAATTCGGAGCCTTGCAGAATATTTCAATGAAACGATTGAAAAAATACGGATTGCCATTCAATCGGTTGACCGGAATACGGGCGCAATGGAAACGGTCGGCGATGAACTTACCCGCAATATGTCAGAGACGGCAAGCGCTACAGCCGAAATCAATGAACATATTGAAGAAATAAAGCATCAAATATTTACGCAAGCAGCCAGTATCAAAGAAACGGATACGACGATAGCCGATATGATTGAGACTATTAAGCGGCTGAATACCAGTATCGAAACGCAGGCCTCAAGCGTGGCGGAATCTTCTTCCGCAATAGAGCAGATGGTTGCAAACATCGGTTCCATTACCAAAACTTTGGAAAAGACTGATAATTCGATCAAGCACCTTGCCTCCGCAACCTCCGACGGAAAAGAAACCGTTCTTAACTCCAATACGATTACGCAGAAATTAGCCGAAGAGTCAGGCAGCTTATTGGAAGCAAGCAGTGTTATCCAGCATATTGCATCGCAGACAAACCTTTTGGCAATGAATGCCGCGATAGAAGCAGCCCATGCAGGAGAGGCCGGTAAAGGCTTTGCTGTTGTTGCTGACGAGATCCGCAAACTTGCAGAAGAATCCAGTATGCAGGGTAAAAATATCACCACAACGCTAAAGGCGCTCGGCAATGAAATAGAAACGCTGTCGGGAACGTCTACGACTGCTGAAGAAAAGTTTGCCGCCATTTTTAATCTTTCCGAAGAGGTAAAGATGATGAGTGCGCAGCTGACAGCCGCTATGCATGAACAAGAAAATGCCAGTAAAGAAGTACTTACCGCGATTAAGAATATCAATTTGACGACGGTGGAAGTCAATAAGGAATCGCTTGCCATGCTTAAGGGCGGCGAGAAGGTTGCAAAAGAAATGACAACGCTTGACAATCTGACACGCGTGATCACCGAAAATATGGATGAGATGAGCTCAGGCTCCACCCATATCAAGAAAGCTGTAGAAGAGGTCAATATGATCGCTCAAAAGACGACGGAGATCATCGGAAATGTAACCAACGATATTAAGCAGTTTAAAATTTAAGGAAGTAGTATGACGATCACCGGTATTAAACCTACGGAAGATACAACCGACAGTGCAGCATCAGCCGCGGCACAGCAGTTTGAAGCGCTCTATGCAACTATTAAACGGTTAAGAGCACCGGGCGGATGCCCATGGGATATTGAGCAGACACCGATGACGCTGCGCTCAACGCTGCTTGAAGAAGTGTACGAAACGCTTGAAGCGATAGAGGAAGCCGCCGCAGAAGAACAGGGTGCCGCTCATGCAGCGGAAGAACTCGGCGATGTACTTTTGAATATTGTGATGATTGCCTATATGTTTGAGCAGCTGAACAGTTTTTCGGTTGCCGAGATGATCAAAGACTTAAACGACAAGCTCATTAGGCGGCATCCGCATGTATTCGGGCAAACGGAGGGCTTCGCCGCTCCCGATGATGCAGATAAACCGGCAAGCGCCGAAAAGGTGCTCGCCCAATGGGACGTGATTAAAGAAACCGTCGAAGGGCGGTCGCATACTTCCGTGCTCGATTCAATTCCTAAAAGTTTTCCGCCGCTGACCCGCGCTTATAAGCTGCAAAAAAAAGCTGCAAAAAAAGGCTTTGATTGGGATACGGTGAATGGCCCGCTTGATAAGGTTGAAGAAGAACTTCAGGAATTAAAACAAAGCCTTGCTCAAGATGGAGCGGCGCGAAGCGAAGAAGAATTCGGCGATTTGTTATTCAGTCTTGTCAATACAGCCCGCCATTTGCATATTGATCCTGCCGTTGCCCTCAGCCGTGCGAATGCAAAGTTTGAACGCCGTTTTCGGTTTGTTGAGACACGTATGGAGGAAGCGGGTATACCCTGTTCCTATGAGCAGCGCGCCCGCATGGATTCCTTTTGGGAAGAGGCAAAACAGACGGAAACACAGGGTTAGGAATATCCGATGCAGGCGTATAACTGTACTGTTATACTTGGGGCAACGGCTACGGGCAAAACAGCCTTAGCAGTCAGCCTTGCGCAGAGAAAAAACGGTGAGATTATCTCCGCAGATTCCCGTCAGGTATACCGCGGCCTCGACCTCGGCACCGGAAAAGACTTAGATGAATACGGTTCGGTGCCGTATCACCTTATCGATGTCTGCGATTTGCACGAAGAATACACGGTCTTCCGATTCCAGCAAGAGGTATATCGGATCTTTCCGCAGCTGATAAGGCGGGGCGCAGCGCCGATTATCGCCGGCGGCACGGGATTATATTTGGATGCGCTGCTGCGTGCATATGAGCTTATTCCCGTGCCAGAAAATACCGAACTGCGAACCGCTCTTGCTTCAAAGTCTTTATCCGAACTGCAATCGCTGCTTTTGACGCTTAAACCCGCACTACATAATAAAACCGACCTTGAACTGCCTGAACGCTTAGTCCGCGCTATTGAGATTGCACTGTATCAGCGGGAGCATCCCCAATGCGTAGAAGAGTACCGGAAGAGTTTGCCGCCGATTATCCCGAAAGTGTACGGTATTTTTTTTGAACGGCAAGTGCTGAAAGAGCGGATTTACCGCCGCCTGCTCGCCCGCATTGATGCGGGTATGATAGAGGAAACCGAAGGGCTTTATGCGCAAGGGTATTCGTGGGAACGGCTTGAAAGTCTCGGTTTGGAGTACCGCTTTACCGCACAGTATGTGCAAGGGAAAATCGCTACGAAAGAGGCTTACATTGAGCAGCTGTTCCGTGCGATTTGTCAGTTTGCAAAAAGGCAGGAAACATGGTTCCGCCGCATGCAGAAAAACGGCGTTGAAATCGAGGCGCTTGACGGTGAACAGCTCGCTGCACATGCAAAGACATTAGTATAGTTTCTCAGGATAAAGCCGCAATGGATTTACGGTGCATGTCATTACCGAATTCTTTGACTATTTAGCGGTTTCTACGGAAAAGGATTGCACCCGCTTGCACTTTTTTTTAATTTGTATTATAACCTGCACGCAATTTGTGTTTGGCAGCCGTTAAAGATATGCCGATTACTTATATTAATCGGTATATCCTTATTGTATTGAATGCTTCCGATACAAGAAGGAGCTTTTATGCTTAAAAAGTATATGTTTAATGCGGTATTTACCCTACTTTCCGCTATTTTTGCAGCAAGTCTTTGTGCCGGAGGAAAGGCTGAAACGGTTCCCGCAGGGAAGATACCGGTGGCAGCAACCTTTGATGCCATGAGTGAGTTGGTAAAAATTGCAGGTCAAGATAAGGTATACGTTCGTACTGTTATTCCGGCAGGAATGGAAGCCCATGATTTCGAACCGAAAACAGGGGATTTAAAATTCTTGGGGCAGGCAAAAGTTGTCGTTTCAAACGGGCTTGGAATGGAACCGTGGCTCGAAAATGCCGTTAAAGCGGTAAATAACCCGCAATTACTTTCAATATGTGCAAGTGACGGTATCACTCCTATCAAATTAACGGAAGAGCATCATCACCATGACGAACATGGACATGAAGAGTGTGATTGCGGTGAAGATCATCATGGGCACCACCATCATCACCATCACGGTGATCAAGACCCCCATGCATGGCTAAGTCTTGAGTCGGCAAAAATAATGGTGAACAATATTGCTGCAGGTCTTGCTAAAGTTGACCCGGCGAACGCTTCATTCTATGAAAAAAACGCCTCAGCATTCTCTTCGGAAGCCGATACACTGCTTGCACAATACCGTGAGGCTTTCGCTCAAGCGCCGAATAAACATTTTGTAACCGGCCATGCGGCATTCGGCTATTTATGCCGCGACTTTGGTCTTGAACAAAACAGTGTAGAGGATGTATTTTCCTCCGGAGAACCCAGTGCAAAACAGTTAGCAAATTTAACGGATTATTGTAACCAGTATGGAATAAAAACTGTTTTCACAGAAACAATGGCAAGCCCGCAGGTATCAAAGACTTTAGCAAAAGAGGTCGGAGCTTCAGTTGAAGTCATTTATACTATGGAGAATGCCGAAGACGGTTTATCCTACATGGAAAGGATGAAATCGAATATAGAAAAAATTTATAAAAGCGTATTGAAATAGCAGATAATTTCGGTGATAGTCACTGCACGGTCTTTACATCTCTCCTTTAACCGTGCTTTGATTATCACCTTTTTTATTTTTAGCTGAAATTCCAATCGTCATACCCCAAGGCAAAAAGCAATCAGGGTATGGTGCCCATCCGCACGAATAACGTTGATACGGGAGTCTCAAAAGGCAAATGCCGTTCAATATCCCGATATTTCAATTAAAATTTACCACCGCCTAATTTAACGCTCAGATTATAACCGATTGAGCCTTTTGTATGAGATGCAGAGCTGAGCGGATATGAAAACGACGGCCCCGTACTCAGATGAATAAATGTATATATTTTCCAATTGAAGCTCAATGTAGTCAGTCCTTCACGTTCTGTTACTGCAAATTGCTGGAATAAATCCGCTGACAGTTTTTCGGTACCAAGCTTGTTTTGAGAAAGAGATAGCGCAATGTAATGCTGCCCGCGGTTTCCCATCGCAGCAATATTCTGCAGAGCGCCTACTGCATGTGCACTAACAACCGACTGCTTTACGGCCGCGCTTGCAACCCCTGTATCCGTGCTATAGCCGAAACCGTTGTAATAATATTGTGCGGAGATTGATGTATTAGATTTCGTATTTGAGTAGGAGAGGCCGGCCGTTGCCTGAAAAAACGGTTTATTGATGATCTTATACGGTGTAAAAGCGGCATCGTTTTTATGATATGTATGATCGCTGCCCCATGCAAATACTCCTTCTGCAAATACGGCGACTTGTCCCGCGATGCTGCCGGATAGGGTGGTAATAAAACGCGGAGCTTTTTCGTAGCGGTACCACCCGCCGATGCCGAGCTCCCAGTTACCGAAAACAAATTCGGCCTTTCCCGCAGCAGCCGTATTCTGCGGCTTAGCCTGTTCCGTGTCGGGTAAAAGATACAGCCAAATATTATACTGTGTTCTCGGAATAGCGATATGAGTCCTCAGTGAAACAGGGCCTTCACGATCCTCTCTCGGATTTTGCGGGTTTATTCTTGAAATATTGATAACGTCGGCAGGACTGTAGAAATAGCCGGTACCCCACTTGACCGTATGTTTTCCGAATCTAAAGAAAGCAATATCTTTTGCTGAAAAATCCGTATAGAGCTCCCAAATTTTAATGTTGGGTGAACCGTTTACCGTTACCGGAACGGTGGTACCGGGCGGAAGCGGCGGGGGGGCAACGGCAGTTCCATTGAGACTTTTTTCAAATGGAAAGCCGAAGACAAATTTTCCATACAGTTTTAAATTCGACACCGGACGAGCGTCAAAAAAGAGATTTGCACCGAGTGTGGGCAACAACAGCGCTTGTTCCGGATTTGAAAACGCCTTCGTATGATCACCTTTCGGCGTATATGGATCTATCCACAAATATTTCAGACCTAATTCGGAATTGAGCGAACCTCCTATACGGAATTTAGTATTTTCAAGGGAGAGCGTTGCCGTCTGCAAATCGCCTTTAACAGTGAGGGGATCTTTTTTTGTCTCGGCATTTGCCTGTTCCGGTGTTACCACCATTTCATTATCCCCGCCGAAAAGGTCATCTTCCAAACCGGCAGTACTTTCGCTTGCTTCCTGTGCAAAGGAGAAGCTGATGAAGACGAAAGCAATCAGTGGGACAAAGTATTTTTTCATATAATCAGTACCTCATAAAAAAAATTTCTGTAGAAAAAGAATGGCGGCAGTGTAGCACTGCATCCGATTAGAATCAACTCCAGCTGTTATAGACGGACATTTGAAGAAACACTCAACGGCCGATTACCGGACGGCATATTTCACGGCAGCATAGCAATCCAGCGCGTGGCCGCCTTTTTTCCCATGCGCGATTGTCCAGTGCATCCCTCCATTCAGCTCAAGATTCCGTAGTACGGTATATGAGCCCTCAAGCGAAAGGGTGTGAAAGTAGGTCGGATATCCTGACGGCGTTTTTGCATCCGTAATAGGATCGTAGCGATCCGACGGCGGATAATAGATGTGCGGTTCTCCCGATCTTTCATAGGCGGGATCAAAAAACTTTTCTTCATTTTCTCCTTTTGCCAAGAAACGGTACCGGAATTGCGCACGGTATTTTTTCGGTTCGATCAACGAAAACTGCACAATTCCGCCTAAGGTATCGGGACCATAGGGATTGGCAAGCCACGTCATAATACCATCCCCTGATTTTCCCGATACGGTAACGGGATCCCGCCTGCGGTGATACAAGCTGATAAACTTATTTTCCATAATATACATCCATGGATTGGCATAGAAAAACTCACCTGTTACGGAAAAATGTCCTATTGCAAAGGGATGAATGTACTCAATACCGCACAAGCCTCCCAGACTATTGGGGACATTCTTTGCATCGGAGAAGTTATTCCGCTCAAAAGCCGTTTGGAACTGATTCTGACCATACTGACCGTATAGGCGCAGGCCCCGTACCGGAACAAGATCGACACTTACCCCCAGCTGACTGCCGACACGGGATTTGCCTTTGGAGGAACTTGCACTTCCGGCCTTGCTTTTATCGAAATACGTATCATCCCAGCCGAAATAGTTATGAAAGATCATCATCGGGTTTAAGTACCGCGGATCAAAAGGCGTATTGAGCACCGCCCCTTCGTACAGCCGTATGGTAAGCCAATCAATCGGCCGAAACGCCGCTTCGTGGGAGAACACAAAGCGGGTCGGCTCCAATTCCATAACGGTAAGCGCCAACCGTACGTTTTTATGAAAAAATGAGGCTGACATATAGTCTACCCGATCGGCGGTATCGGCAAGCAGCATACTGCCTGATAACGATCTGCCGATATTGAGCGCTCCCCGCCCGACAGTGAAATTGCAAAAAGAAGTGCCGATACTCAGCCCTGCCCGAATAGGAAAACTCATATCGAAAGCGGCGGCCGTAAGCGGAATATTCAGGTACGGATATGATAATTTTGATGCCCAGTAGTTTTTCTTGACAATAATATCGCCGAAAAAGTTGACGTATGAGGTAAACATGAGCTGTATCGGAACGGAAACGGCTGCCGGTGTTCTATTGTACCGGATAAAATCGTCGATTCTTACTTCATTTTCAGGATGATAGACATATTGACTTTGCAAAGCGAAAATACCGTTCACATCAAAACGGAGGTATTTCTTGTTTACTAAAAACGGGTGAGCGGAAAAATAGTCCTGCACGGTGCTGTATAGCGTACCGCTTGCCTCCGGCACCTTTTCAGTCTTGAGTCCCCCGAAATATCTTAAAAGCTCCCCTTTTGACATCGGCTGACGGTCGGCAAGCGTTGTTTGACGCGATTCAACCGATAAGATATGCATCGCCTCATAAATCCAATGATTGTTTTCTACAAACAAGGCATAAGGCGGGACATCATCGGCAAAACAAAGCGGTGAAAACAAAAAACAGAATACAAGAACGTTTATCGTATGCTTCATCATAAATCCTAAAAGGTATAGATAAAATCGGCAATGGCGTCCAATCCGTTGCTAATGTGCATTGCATCGATTCTTTTTTCAATATCCAGTAACAGATTATCGTCTGACATGATTTCTTTTGCTTTTTTGATTATCTTTTGCGGACGAGGGATATACCAACCCAACCGATTATTGACAACATAGAGCATGTTGCCCAGCTCCTGCCCGCGGACATAGCTTGCAAGAATCAGCGGTTTTCCGGCAGACAACGTTTCCATGACCGTCGCAGGGCCGCTTTTTGTAATAACGCAGTCGGCAGCATTAATCAGGTCGGGCATAGCGGAAACAAATCCGAACACCTGAATATTTTTAATTTTGAGCGTTGCCAGCAGTATCTCAAGCTGTGTTTTTAATATTTTATTTTTACCGCACACCACTATCAAATGAGCGGAACAGCGTTGAAAGATAAAAGCATGAACAATGGCCAGCGTCGATTTAAGCCCCTCGCCTCCGCCGACCATTAATAAGATTTTCTTATCAAGCGGAATGCCGTGCTTTTTCTTTGCAGCGCTTTTTTCATCAGCCGTATAGCGCCGGTCAAAATCCCGCGACAGCATCAAAGGAAAACGATGCACCTGTTCAGGCCGAAAGCCGTATTGCACTATAGCCTCTTTTTCAAGTTTTTTTGAAAATACAATCAGCTCGGTATTCTTTACGTAAAACCATGATGGATGGGCCGTAAACGGATCCATGACGAGGGAAATCAGCGGTATCGACGGATTAACCCTATCGATAGCCATACGGGCAAGAGGAATGAGAATCTCATGCAGGCAGACTACTTTCGTAATTTTTTCCGTTTTCAGAAATGTAACTAAATTTTTTACGATAAAAGGGCGAAGAAAGTGCTTGCATAAATACAACACTTTTTTGAATTTTGTCAGTTGATAAAATGCGACATACCCTAATTCAAAGTAATTGGAGGTCGCAGCATACCCTTTTTCAAAAAAAATACGCGATATCCTATTGGCTTCGGTAAAGCCGTTTTTAGGTAGATAAACCGCATGAGGATATTTTTCCGTAAGCCGTGCAATCAAAGCATTCGTTCCTGAAATATGTCCTCCGCCGGTCGTCAGATACAAGAACCCGATACGCTGCTCCATAACAGCGCATTATAATGGTATACCCTTATAAATACAAGCAGCCGAAGAGCATCTGATGTGTTTATCCTGATCACTATTTTTTAACGGCTTGCAAAGACTTAACCTTTTCAGTATAATATATAATCTTGCTTACAGGTAAAATCTTATAGTAATGAGGTAACGGAATTATGAGTAATGATATTTCAAAAATGAGAAATATCGGTATAAGTGCGCACATTGACTCAGGAAAAACAACACTTTCAGAGCGCATTTTATTTTATTGCGATCGTATTCATACCATTCATGAAGTACGCGGAAAAGACGGCGTCGGAGCCGTGATGGATAATATGGAGTTGGAACGCGAACGCGGTATCACCATTCAATCGGCGTCAACACAGGTACAATGGAAGGATCATACCATTAACGTTATCGATACACCCGGACACGTTGACTTCACTATTGAAGTTGAACGGTCGTTGCGGGTATTGGATGGAGCTATTTTAGTACTGTGTTCCGTCGGCGGTGTCCAATCGCAATCCATTACGGTTGACCGCCAGCTTAAACGGTACCATGTACCGCGTATTGCCTTTATCAATAAATGCGACCGTACGGGCGCGAATCCTTTAAAGGTACGGATGCAATTGCGCGAAAAGCTCGGACTGAATGCATACATGATGCAGCTTCCGATCGGCTTGGAAGATAAACTTGAAGGCGTTGTCGATCTGGTAACGATGAAAGCGATCTATTTTGAAGGCGATAGCGGTACGGAAATCCGTATTGCGGAAATCCCCGCGCATCTTACCGATGAAGCACAAAAATACCGCGAAGAAATGCTTGATGCCGCTTCTATGTTCTCGGATGAGCTTGCGGAAGCATATTTGGAAGGCGCCGAGACTGAAGAGATGATCCGCGACGCAGTACGGAAAGGTACTCTTGCAGAGCAATTCGTACCGGTGTTCCTCGGATCGGCCTATAAGAATAGAGGTATTCAGCCCCTTTTGGATGCGGTTACATATTATTTACCGAATCCGGCCGAAGTTACCAATAAGGCGCTCAATTTGGATAAAAATGAAGAGCCGGTAGTGCTTGGAACCGACCCCGATGCACCGGTTGTTTCACTCGGCTTTAAACTGGAAGACGGGAAATACGGTCAGCTGACATACGTGCGTATTTATCAGGGCACACTGAAAAAGGGCGGAGAGCTCTATAATACCCGCTCACGGAAAAAGTTTAAGGTAGGACGTCTTGTCCGCATGAATTCAGCCGAAATGGAAGACATTTCCGAAGGCGGGCCGGGCGATATTGTAGCCCTCTTCGGTATTGATTGCGCCTCCGGTGATACGTTCTGCGGAGGTGATTTGAACTATGCGATGAGCTCAATGTTCGTACCCGATCCCGTTATTTCGCTGTCCGTTACACCGAAAGATAAGAAGTCCGCCGACCAAATGGCAAAGGCGCTGAACCGCTTTACGAAAGAAGACCCGACGTTCCGTTCTTTCGTCGATCCTGAATCCAACGAGACCATTATTCAGGGAATGGGCGAACTGCATCTGGACGTATACATTACGCGCATGAAACGCGAATATAACTGCGATGTTGATACCGGAATGCCTCAGGTCGCTTACCGTGAAGCAATTAGCCAGCGTGCCGAATTTAACTATACGCATAAGAAGCAAACAGGCGGATCCGGTCAATTCGGCAGGGTCGCCGGTTTTATTGAACCGTGCAGCGAGCAGGACTACGAATTTGTCGATCAGATAAAGGGAGGCGCTATTCCTTCGGAATTTATCCCTTCGTGCGATAAAGGCTTTAAAACGGCAGTCAAAAAGGGAACGCTTATCGGATTCCCGATTGTCGGTGTGCGCGTTACCATTAATGACGGTCAAACGCATCCGGTCGACTCTTCAGATATGGCATTCCAAGCGGCAGCTATCGGCGCTTTCCGTGAGGCATATAAAAAAGCAAGCCCAATCGTTCTGGAGCCGATTATGAAGGTCTCTATTGAAGGGCCGCAGGAGTTTCAGGGAAATATTTTCGGTCTTATTAACCAACGGCGCGGTATCATATTGTCTTCTACAGAGGATGAACAGTTTACGCGGGTAGATGCTGAGGTGCCTTTGAGCGAAATGTTCGGTTTTTCAACAATTCTCCGCTCATCGACGCAAGGTAAGGCAGAGTACTCAATGGAATTTGCAAAATACGGCAAAGCTCCGCAGGGTATTACGGACACATTGATTAAAGACTACGAAGAAAAACGCAAAGCGGAGCAGAAATAGGAGGCGGATAATGGTTAAAGAGGATCTAATAGAACGCAGCGCTGTTCGGAATTTTGAAAAAGCGCTCAACGGGGCGTTACAGCCGGGTGAAGTCGGTATCGTTACCGCAAAGAAGGGGGTCGGTAAAACCTCTATGCTGGTTCAGTTGGGACTTGACCAGCTTTTACAGGGAAGGCCGATTGTACACATCTCTTTCAGTCAGCATACCGATTACGCTATTACATGGTATAATAATATGTTTGATGAAACCGCCGATAAAAAACATCTCGAAAAAGCCTCAGAGTTAAAAGCGGAGATTATTGCACGGCGTATTGTACTTAATTTTAATCAGGATATTGTACGGACAACACAGATTATTAAAACCGTTAAAGCCCTGTTTGACGGCGGTTCAAAACCGTCCGCCCTTATGATTGACGACTTTGATTTTTCAAAAGCGGTTCCCGAAGCCGTTCAGCAAATGAAAGCATTTGCAAAAGAAATGGGGCTGTTTATTTGGTATACCGCTGCTGCCGATGTGCGGCAGAAAGTTATTTCCGACAGCCTGAAACCGTACGCTGCTGATGTGGATGTTATTCTCTATCTTGAACCGTCAACCGATTCTATTAAAATCCACGGCTTAAAGGTGCGCGATAAGGCGGATTTTGATACCGGCTGTAAGCTTGATCTTAAAACCATGCTCTTAGCCGAAAAATAATCTGATTTTCGCCGATCAGTGATGTAATCCCTGATTCGCTATCAAAAGCCTCGTTCATTCGGTTGAGCGAGGCTTTTTTTTGAGGAACATCTTTGATACAGGATATTGTTGATTAAAAAATCCTATTCCAGAAGCTGTTTCGCCCGGCGGCGGAGGGTTCCTTGTGCATCATCCTGAGCAATTGATTCCACTAATGACCGGGCATCTCCATAGCGGTTTGTTTTGAACATATCGAGGCCTATTGATTTGGTCAATGTATCCTTACTTGCCAAAAATGCTTTGCAGATTTCCGCTGTAGCGCTGTTTTCATGCTTTGCAATTTCTTTTCCCATCTCGTAACGCAGCCGTTTGTACCGGTCATCCGTTACCGTGCGGATAACAACCGTATTTAAATCACCGGCAACGAGGGAGATATTATGCTCAAAGGCAGCGCTGAGTATTTTGATGCGGAGTACGGCGCTTTTTTTCTCATCGCGGAATGTTTCCGAAAGCCATGCGTTTCCTTCACTCGCATTGAGCACTGCAAGTGTTTCTACTGCAGCAAGTTTAACCGCTTCAACAGGATCATGCTGTGCGCGGTATAACACGTACGGAACGGCGTCCTGCTGCTTAGTTTTCCGTACGGTTTGCATTGCTTCAAGCCGGACTTTGTAATACGGATCCTTAAACCCTTGCAATAAGAGCTGCCGTGTCTCTGCCGTATTAAAAGCAGCAGCGCCTTTTATTGCCGCTGTCCGTAAAAGCGGTTCGGAACTTTCAAAAAATTCAGCCAATAAAGCTGCAAGATCGGGCGTTTCCATCTGTGCAAGTCCTGAAACAGCACTGGCGCGGACATAGGCATTTTCATTCTCATCACGCGCCCGTTCAAGTAAAAACTCGCGTGTGTTATCGCTATGCAGTTTTTCAAGCGCAGCGGCAATTGCTTGTTTTACAATTAATTCCTGCTTAGGGTCATCCGAGCTGAAAGTTTCAAAAAAATCGGCTAAAAAAGCGGCGTCCTCTGCATTGCCGGTAATACCTAAAACAGCAGCAGCCTCCGCCCCGTATTCCTCTGTCTCGTCGGTTATCATTTTTTGCAGCACGCCGCTTATTTCGGCTGCTCTCGGCGGCTTAACCGCTGCAAGGTAGGCAAGCGCGGCTTTAATGAGAGTACGGCGGTTATCCTGATAGCTTTCGAGGATTGCCGTTGCTGCTGACACCAGCTGCTGATTTTCATATTTTTGATAAAGCCCGAAAATCCCTTCGCGGACAGCAGGGCTTTTTGTTTCTTCAAAAAGGCTGATAAAATTGTCTTGCAGCGTTTCAAAGTCTTGTTTGTCAACAGTTCCCGTAAGCGTTAGAATATCAGACTCAAGTCCGTATTGCAGAGTCTGGCGCGCTTTTTCAATATCGCTCAGGTCTTTATCATCCGTATCCGTTGCTGCTGCGGCATAGGCCAGTACTGCTGCGGCTGTCAATATAATAAGGATAGTTTTTTTCATCACAATCTGCTCCTCCTCTTAGTATCGGAATATCAGCGTTTTACTTTCATTCGGCTGGAGGAGAAATTGTTGTTTACCGCAGGTGAATACTAATTCATCGGTATCTTTATTGGTTATCATTACCCTAACCCGCATGTTCCGCGGCACCGGCATTGAAAATACTTCTCCCTCAGCGAGATATTCATTTACGGCAGCGAACGGTTGATATGCATCGGCGGATTCTGAGTGATGTCCGGATCCGGATGATTTGTCCCTGAGTCTGATTTTTGATGTGTAATCCTCTTCCGACGGCGACGGACGTATTGCCTGCCGGTTCTCTTTTTTCCCGCCTATCCAGTCCATCAACCACCACGGATCATCTTCGTCTTCGCGCGGCTGTTCCGTCGGGACAACCGTAACGGCAATATCCGCTCCGCCTTTCAAAATACGGATCGGAAAACTACAGTATTTTGGCCGATAGGTCGTGCAGGAGGAACACAGCATGAGTACGGCCATCAGGATAATGCAAGCCGGTTTTCTCATTTTATTACCGCCGTTTTGCCAGCGCTGCACTTATCCGGGTACCGATCAGCTGAATGACTTCAACCATCACCAAAATCACAATAACTGCAGCAAGCATAATATCGCTGCGGAAACGCTGATAGCCGTACCGTATCGCCAAATCTCCAAGACCGCCTCCTCCGATTGCTCCCGCCATTGCAGAATAGCCGATAAGGTTTATGATTGTCAGCGTAATACCTGCAACAAGCGGAGGCAGCGCTTCCGGTATCAGCACCTTGAAAATAATCTCAGGCGTTGAAGAGCCCATTGCAACAGCAGCCTGAATAACGCCTTTATCAACTTCGAGCAATGCGCTTTCAATAATCCGTGCGACAAAAGGAGCCGCTGCAATGGAAAGCGGTACGACTGTCGCTGCGGTGCCGATACTGGTTCCAATGAGTATGCGCGATAAGGGAAAGAGCAGTATCATTAATATGATGAACGGAAATGACCGCAGTGCATTTACCAGTCTGCCGATCAGCTGATGCAAAACCGGTTTCGGCATCAGATTTCCTTCCGCCGTGATGCACAGCAAAACCCCGAGCGGCGCTCCGAGCAGTAAGGAAAAGCAGGTTGATAAAAAGACCATTATCAGAGTCTGAGCCGTTGCTGTCCCGACGAGCTGCAATAAAACCGCTGATGAGCTCATATACGTGTTTCCTCCACTTTGATGCCGTTCCGGTTTAAGTACGCAAAGGCTTTTTCACGATTTTCAGGCGACCCTTTAATGTCAACAAATAATGTCCCTACGACTGTTTCGCCGACTTTTTGCGTTCCGCCTGCGCAAATATTGATGTCAAGGGCGTAATCGCGGGAAATTCTGCTCAATACCGGTTCACTCGTCAGTGCGCCTGAAAATCTGAGTGTATAAGCTCCGCCGTTTTCAGACCAGCGGATAAGATGAGTATCTTCGGGGTTGAGAGGATTGATATGCATCAGAAAATCCTTCGTAACTTCAGAACGGGGGGCGGAAAACAGCTCCCGCACGGTTCCCGTTTCGGCAATAGTTCCATTGTCAATCACCGCAACCAGTTCGCAGCAATCGCGTACAACCTCCATTTGATGGGTAATCATCACAACGCTCAAGTGCATTTCCCGCTGCAGCGTTTTGAGCAGGTCAAGAATAGAACGGGTCGTTTGCGGGTCGAGTGCACTGGTTGCCTCATCGCAGAAGAGAATATCGGGGGATACGGTTAAGGCGCGTGCAATCGCTACCCGCTGTTTTTGTCCGCCCGACAGCGTACTGATCCGCGCTCCGCCCCGTCCTTCAAGCCCTACGAGGGCAAGCATTTCTTCAACTTTATCGGCAATGCGCTGCTTCGGCATACCGGCAATTTCCAGCGGATAGGCAATGTTTCCAGCTGCCGTGCGGGAGGAAAATAAATTGAAGTTTTGGAAAATCATTCCGATTTTTTTACGCTGCGCTCTCAGCGCTTTACCGGTAAGCGTATCGACCCGCACATCTC
>CAJPOL010000026.1 GCA_905372265.1 uncultured Treponema sp.
CTCCTTAACAATAATTTATAATGCTTAATGAGGAATTCTTAATTCATAATTAAGCATTAAGAATTACAAATTATGAATTATCCTAGGAGGTTTACCATGAAAAAGCGTTTTTCGCTTCGGTACAAACTTATTCTTATTTTTGGATTATTGGTTGCAGCAGCTTCAACTATTCAAGGGTTGCTTGCCGTTAGAATTGCAGATAGAGCGGTAACGGAGAAAATTGAAACACAGCTTGTCGAAAAAGCGGCTGATGTTGCCGAAATAATTGACGGGCGGATGAAATCACTCTTTCAATTTTGTGAAGGTCTTGCACGAGTACCTGCTTTACGGGATGAAACAATTTCTCTATATGACAAAGCGAAGAGCCTTGTAACCGAAGTGGAACATAATGATAAAATCGACCTCTTAGGCGTATGCGATTTGCAGGGAAATAGAATTGATACTTCGGGCAAACAGACTTTTGTAGGCGACCGCGAGTGGTTCCAAGCTGCAGCAAAAGGGGAATCTTTTATCTCCGAGCCGCTTATTTCCCGTTCATCAAATAAATTACAAATGATTCTTGCAGTACCGATTAAAAACAATTCGGGTACTATTATTGGTGTTCTTTCCGCAGGAATTCCCGGTCAGCAGGGGTCCAATGATGTAGGCGACCTCGTTATCGGCAAAACAGGCTATTGTTATGTTATCGGGCGGACAGGTACGACTGTCGGACACAAAAATAAAGAAGCAGTTGAAACCCTCTATAATTTGATTGAAGCATCAAAAAGCGATCCCTCACTCATATCCACTGCAACTTTTTTAAGACGTGCACTCGAAAGCGAAAAACCTGAAATTGGCTATCCTTCATATAATGGTATTGAAATTATCGCTTCTTTTGCGAGGATAAAAGGTTGCGGCTGGACTGTTGTTATTCGTGCTCCTAAAGATGAGTTTATGGGAACGGTCAAGACCTTGCGTACTTCTATGATTGGTATCGGTGTGGTGATTTTGGTTCTTGCACTGGGCATTGTGTACTTAGTTGCCCGTGCAATGGTAAAACCAATCAAAATTGTGGTGAATGCTTTGCAGAATATTGCACAAGGCGAAGGAGATTTGACCGTCCGCCTGCCGGTGAGCGGCAACGATGAAATTACCGATATGTCCGAATATTTTAACGAAACAATTGCGAAAATCGGTAAATCTATTCAGTCGGTCGGCGTCAATTCAAACACAATGGAAGAAGTCGGCAATGAGCTTGCTTCCAACATGACCGAAACGGCAAGCGCTGTACACCAGATTAGCGCTAATATTGACGGCGTTAAACAGCAGGCTCATACGCAGGCGGCAAGCGTTACCGAAACTGCCGCGACCATCGAGGAAATTGTCCGCACGATTAAGCAGCTGAATACCAGCATTGAAACACAGGCCGCGAGTGTCGCACAGTCTTCTTCTTCCGTAGAACAGATGGTAGCAAACATCGCTTCCATCGGGCAGACGCTCGATAAAACCGATGAGGCGATTAAAAAGCTGACCGGAGCAACCGGCGACGGCAAGGCCACGCTTGTTACCTCTAATGCCGTAACGCAAAAGATTGCTGAAGAATCCGGTTCGCTGATGGAAGCAAGCAGCGTTATTCAGCACATCGCCTCGCAGACCAACCTGTTGGCGATGAACGCCGCTATCGAAGCCGCTCATGCAGGAGAAGCGGGAAAAGGTTTTGCCGTCGTCGCAGACGAAATCCGTAAGCTCGCAGAAGAATCTTCGGCGCAGGGCAAAACCATTACAGCAACGTTGAAAACTTTAGGCGGTGAAATCGAAACGCTCTCCGCCTCATCTAAAACCGTTGAAGAAAAGTTTAATGCAATCTTTAATCTTGCGGAGCAAGTCAAAGAAATGAGTGCCCGCCTGACCGAAGCGATGCGGGAGCAGGAGAACGGCAGCAAGGAAGTGCTGACTGCAATTAAGAGCATCAACACGGTAACGGTAGAAGTGCAGGCAGGCTCGGAAGAAATGCTGAAAGGCGGTGAAAGCGTTGCAGGAGAAATGCATAAACTTGATGCTCTTACCCGCATCATCACTGACAGCATGAACGAGATGGCTTCAGGCGCCGTACAGATTAGCAATGCCGTACAGGAAGTGAGCGAGATTACGCAGAAAAATAAACGGAGTATTGAGGCATTGGCAGAAGAAGTCGGAAAGTTCAAAGTTTAGACGCAAATAGAGCAGGTAGATATAAGGCGAGGTATTATCCCTCGCCAACGGGCATCATCAATAGCTAGCCGATTACAATTGCCGCAGGTTTATCCCCATAACAATGCCTACACTGAGCATTGCTGTCCACAGCGATGAGCCTCCATATGATAAAAAAAGAAGTGGAATACCGGTAATCGGCATAAAGCCCATCACCATGCCGATATTAACGATAAAATGGAAAAAAAGCATACCGATAACGCCGGAGACAATAAGTTTCCCGAATAAATCGTCAGTCCGTTTAATAATCAAGAGCATCCTTAAAAAGACAATCGAATACAAAAAAAAGACGGTAAGACCGCCTACAAATCCCCACTCTTCCGATAAAAGACTAAAAATAAAGTCGGTACTTTGTTCAGGCAAAAATCGATAATGACTTTGTGTCCCCTTTAAAAAACCCATGCCGGTCTTTCCGCCGGAACCGATAGCCGTCATAGACTGAATGATATGCCACCCTGCGCCGCGCGGATCGCTATTGGGGTCCAAAAAAATAATCAGCCGTTTTAATTGATATTCTTTCAAAACACGGCTTGCAGCCAAACCTCCACTTATCGAAATCCCGACAATGCCGAGTACATACCCTATCCAATAATAATACCGCTTCTTCAATAAAAGAAAGCCGATAACGGCAATAATCGTTGCTCCGGTTAGCGACAACATAATCAGCAACGCAATATTTTTGTTTCCCAAAATTTTAACGCCGATCGAAGGCTTTTGTAAAATCGTTTTTTCCCATAACGGCAGTAGTGTAAAAATAAGAGTGCCGACAACAATCGCCAGCAAACCGAATACATACCGCAATGGGAGACCGGCAATAAAGCACATAACGAGAAAAATCGGAATATAAACGGAAGCTGTTCCCAAATCAGGCTGCAGTAAAATCAGCATCATCGGAATAAACATAATGAAAGACGCCTTGATAAAGCGTATGAATTCCGATTCCCTTTGAGAGTTGGATAAATACCATGCCAGAAATAAGATATAAATGATTTTAGTAAATTCCGAAACTTGGATGCCGAAGCCGCCTATCCCTATCCAGCTTTTTGCACCTTTGACACTCCGCCCAAACAAACGAGTATACACCAGTAACAGCATTGCAAAAATAAAAATGAGCGCAATTTTGTCAGGTATCTTAGTGTAATCATAGAGACTGACTGCAATCAATAGCATCAGCCCCAAAGCAGCCCACGTAATCTGTTTTATATACTCTTTTGAGACAACGACGCCTTCGGAGTTTACCCCCGCCGAATAGATAAACAAAATTCCGATAATCGATAAACCGATGACTGATAAAAACAGCAGATAGTCAAAATTGGTAACATCTTTAATTTTCATTCTTGCCGGCCTCTTCTAACAGGTAAAAATTTCTTTCCGCCGAGCGCTTCAACCGCTTCTTCATAGGTCTGATCCGCAAAAATTCCCTGAAAAATAATATTGGCAGCATAAGGCGCCCACCATTCCCATATATTCTGAGCCTCTACCAGTACAACCACAACAATCGCTTCTTCAAGATTATTGTACGGGCCGAATGCCGCCATCCATGAATGCCACCGATCGGTAAAACCGACTTCTGCCGTACCTGTTTTACCGGCAAGCTGTACAATCTTATTCCGCAGCGGCCTACGGGAGCTTCCTTCTGTAACCGTATAATGCATATCGGAACGTACACGGGCGAATATCTCCGGCGGAATAGTATTTTTTTTCAATATTTCCGGTTTTATTTCTTTAATAAGTTCATTCGTGCGGGAATCTCGTATTTCCTTGACAAGGTGCGGCTTATAGATCACTCCATTATTTACTGTCATTGCTACCATATCGGCAACCTGCAACGGAGAGGCAAGCATGTATCCTTGTCCGATTGCCATATTCATGGTGTCTCCGGCAAGCCATTTCTCATGGAATTTCCGCTCCTTCCATGCAGGTGTGGGAACCTGACCGGAGGTCTGCGCCGGTAAATCGATTTCTGCCGACTGTCCAAATCCGAAATCATGAATATAGTCAACCATTTTATCGATGCCGAGATTGTCGCGGCACACTGTCCAGTAATAAATATCGCAAGATTGCGCAAGTGCATTGCGTAAATCAACGTACCCATGACCGGGTTTCTTGATATGACAGCGGAAGATACGCTTACCGTAGTCAATCTCGCCGGGACATTCCACTTTTTTATCGGAGGGAAAAACTCTTTCAGTAAGTATGGCTGTAGACATAACGATTTTAAATGTTGAGGCGGGAGGATAACTCGCATCAACAGCCCGATTGAGAAAAGGATTGCGGGCATCGCGGAGCAGCTGGGCATACTGTTTATTCCCATTATCGTTCAAAAAAAGATTAGGATCATAATACGGATAAGAAGCAAGCGCGAGGATTTCTCCGGTTGCTGCTTTCAGTACGACAGCCGCTCCGATGCGCGGGCCTAAAGCATCTTCCGCAAGTTTTTGAATTTTCCGGTCAACGGTTAAAATGAGATTATTCCCCATTTTCGGCGGAGTAATCAGCGTTGTACTTTCGATCAAGCGCCCTTTTGCATCAACTGTCCGCGACTCACTGCCGTCTTCACCGCGTAACACTTCATCATAATATTTTTCTATACCGGCTTTACCGATTAAACTATTGGCAGTGTAGCCTTTATTATAGTACGTTTTTAATTCTTCTTTTGTAATATCGCCGACATACCCTAAAATATGAGAAAAAGAACCGGTTTCTACATAATTACGTATCGGCTTTGAATGCCATGACACACCCGGCAATTCGTCGATATTTTCGGCAAGAGCGGTGATTACCTCATACGAAATATTTGAGCTGATCTCAATTGCTTGAAATGTCCGCGTCATACCGGCAGGGAGTTTTCTTTCAATTACTGCAGTTGGAACACGTAAAATAGCGGCAAGTCGGGTAATAACCGTCGGCAACGCCTCTTTCGGAACTTCTCCCGGCGTAATGGCAACAGCAAACGTATTGGTATTCAATACCATCGGCACATTTGCGCTGCGGTCGAATATTTCTCCCCGCTGCGCAGGAATAGTGGTTGAACGCTGAGAAATACGCTGCGATTTTTTCCTAAATTGCGAGCCTTGAATAATCTGCATCGAAAAAAGCCGCATCAGATAGAGCGATAAAATAAAATAAACGAAAATGCCGAAAAACCGCAGCCGTCCGTCAATATGCTGAAAATCCTGTTTCTGCATTAGGTTTGAGCCTCTCCTCTTTCAAAGACTGCCGGGAATAAACCGAGCAGCGCAAACAGTGCCGGCGCGCAGAGCATATTAAAAACAATTTCAAACAAGAAAGAGAGCGAGAAGAGTGTATACACATGAATGACCGCCCCGAATAAGAACCGCAGCACGAAAAAAAGAACGGCTTTTCCGGCAGTACCGGTAAATGCAAGCAGGCAGGGGAAAAACACACGGCGGATATTGTACTTACCGCAGAGCAAGCCGTATAGAAACCCGAGTACGGTGAAAACGAATGCATGAAGACCGAACGGCGCTACTGACAGAAAATCGAAAACGAGCCCTGTAAAAAAACCTGTCACTACTCCTGCACTTGTACCGTTATGCAGTGCAATATAGAGAACCAGCAGCAACACAAGATCGGGAAGCACCGGTAAGAGCGCAATATGGGAAAGGACGGCTGTTTCAAAAACGCCTAATAAAAATGCGGCGATTACCGCCCATATTGTCAGATTTTTCATTCTTGCAATTCCTTTTGCTGAACGGATAAGTCAAGCACGAATACATAATCAAGACGCGAAAAATCGATAACCGGCTCAACAGTCAACTCAAGATAGGTTTCATAATCGTGAATTTTGATACTTTTTACCACGCCGATCGGACTATCTTTCGGGAAGAGGTGATTTTCACCCGATGCAAGAATTTTATCACCGATAGAAATTTCATCTTGCGCCCGTTTCTGCACGTACCGCATGATAAGCGGCCGGTCGGCGCTCCCCTGCCCATTTACAAGACCGCGGTGTTTTGTTGTCTGTACGTATGCTGCCGCAAAGCATTGATAGTCATACATCGGGATAATCATACTGCTGCTTCTGCCGGTTTGAACAACTTTTCCGACTAGACCTGCGTTCGTTCCCTGAAATGCAAGCACCGGCATGTTTTTCCGTATGCCGTGCTTTGTCCCACGATTGATGATAATTCCCGAATATAAATTATCGGGATCGAAGCCGATAACCTGCGCGGGAATATTTTTCGTATTCAGTTCTTCGGAAAATCCCAACAGTTCCCGCAGTTCTCTATTCTCACGGCGTATATCGGCATTTGAGCGCTGTAACAACTCATAGTCTTTCAACTTTTCGGTGAGCGCCGCATATTTTTCCCGCAGCTCGGCAAGTTCCCGCACCGATGACGTAACATTGGTGATAAAGGATGACACGGAATGCACGGCATTTTCGGTACCGGCGGCGACGGTAAATCCGACCGACTTAAAATTTACAATAAAGACTCCGCCCGAAAACGATAATAGAAGCGATGATAAAAGTAAAAAAAAGATGAGCAGCAGCACATCTTGCTTGAACCGAAATGAAAATCGCTTTTTCATGGTGTTAGCGGTTTAAGCTTTCGTATAAGTGGCGGCTTCCCGACATATCCCTATAAATATCATGATATAAACCGGCCCCGATGGCAACGCAGTTCATCGGATTTTCGGCAAGGATAACCGGCACTTGTGTTTCTTTTGAGATAAGTTTCGGAAGTCCTTTCAACAAGGAGCCGCCGCCTGTCATGACAATACCGCGTTCAAGAATATCGGCGCCGAGCTCAGGCGGCGTTTGCGCAAGAGTCAATTTAATTTCCTCGACAATCTGAGTAATGGGTTCCCGTAAGGCTTCCCGTACCTCAACCGAATCGATTTCAAGGCGGCGGGGTAAGCCGGTAATAGTGTCGGTGCCCTTGATTTCTACCTGTTCTATGTTTTTTTCCGGAAATGCATTCCCGATTTCGATTTTAAGCCGTTCAGCAGTCTGCTCTCCGATGATAAGATTGTGCACTGAGCGGATATACTTGATGATAGCTTGATCAAATTCATCACCGCCGACCCGAATCGCATTCGTAACGACCATACCGAGCAGTGAAATAACGGAAACCTCTGTTGTTCCGCCGCCTATATCGCACACCATATTGCCTGCCGGTTCGGTAATCGGAATACTGGCGCCGATAGCGGCTGCAAGCGATTCCTCAATGACCTCAACAGTTCCCGCCCCCGCTTTTAACGCGCTTTCATGGACAGCGTTGCTTTCCACATCCGTAATGCAGGTAGGAATACCGATCACAACGCGCGGCTTGATAAGCCGATGCTTAGGGAGTATCTTGGAAATGAAATACCGTATCATTTTTTCCGTCGTGTCTTTGTCGGCAATAACGCCGTCCTTGAGCGGACGGATAGCGCTGATGTTTCCGGGCGTTCTCCAGAGCATCCGTTTGGCATCCGCTCCGACTGCAACGACTATTTTCGTTCCGCGCTCCACCGCAACAACGGAAGGTTCATTGACAACAATACCCATGCCTTTTTTATAAATAATCGTGTTACACGTTCCAAGATCAATTCCTATATCAGCGGAAAACCGCTTAAAAAACCCCATGAGTCTTATCCTCCCAAAGCATACAACGCTGTTGCCTATTTTATATTCAACTTGGCGCGCGTTTCGGAATGCAGCGGATTAAGCCGTATTGCCTGCCGCCATTCATAGCGCGCCTTGACCATTTCTCCGCGCGCCTCATGCACAAGCCCGATCCCGTAATGCGCTTCCGCAGAATTACCGTCTTTTTCAAGAACCGTTGTAAACTGTTCCAATGCTTCTGCTGTTTTCCGTTCATCTAAAAACAAAAAGCCGAGCCGGTTTCTGCAACGCAGTTCCAGCACAGCGTCAGCTGTTTTTTTTATCGTTTCAAACAGATACAGTTTTGCATTCTGCGTATCGCCTTTTTTAGCATAATTTTCAGCTACTGCATACAATACCAAATCGGAGGGGTTCAGTGCAAGAGCCTCCGTAAATGCTGCAATTGCTTTATCGGTATCGCCGAGCAGGGACGCAGCCATCCCCCTAAATTCCGCCAAGTCGGCAGCTTCAACGCCGCCGTGGTAGGCCATATCCAGATATTTTACTGCTAAGTCGGCATAGTAATAACCCTGCTGATAATACGCTTTGCCTAAAATGTATGCAATTTTGGGAATATCTTTTTCTTTAATAAGGTAGAGTGCGCGGCGCAGATGAATAACCGCATCGGTCAGATAGTCCGCTCCGGCGGATACATCGGTTTGTTCCGCAAAAAGATAATATGCAGCAAACCCGTGCATTGCAGCAGCAGTACCATCCATCGGCCGTTTTTTCAAAATACGTTCTGTTTTATGGTAAACAGCTCCGTAATCTTGAGCGTCCCAATCAACATATACGGCATGTAATGACGGAACATTGAAATAACGCTGGCGGAAGCTATGAATAAAGAACACTGATCCGGCAATAATCAAAACAGCGCATAACGCAAGCATACCATACTTCAAGAAAGGTATCTTTGAGGAAAAAGCTGTTTTACGTTTTTGCTTATACTTCATAGCCGCCTTAAAATAAAAAAAGAGAGTTATAAGCCGGATTCTGTACTGCATACGCAGGGTAACCATCTATCTTATTGATGCATTACTGCAACAATTTATGCAATCAACCCGTAAATGAAGGATCGGATATCCTTTACTGCTCGATTTTACTCCTGATGAGGCTTACACTGCCGCTTCGTTACCGAATACGCGGTGGGCTCTTACCCCGCCTTTTCACCCTTACCGTTTTACCGGCGGTTTATTTTCTGTTGTGCTGTCTGTCGTTCACACTTTACAATGAGAACGCCCGGCCGTTAGCCGGCATCATTTCCGAAGGAGTCCGGACTTTCCTCTGCAAAACGCAGCGGTTACCAACTCTCTCAATCTCCTTAATCATCACTATCATCATCCGATGTATCGTCTTCGATCGGATCATCCAAATCAGCAAGGCTCCCCATATCGGATTCATCAAACATCATATCTTGCGCTGAATCAAGGCTGCTTTCCTGATAATACAAAATCCTGCTGCAATACGGGCAATACATAATGCTTTTACCTTCGCGTACTTCAATAGCAAACTGCGCCGATAAAATCATATGACAGCCCATACAAACATTCCCTTGAACCGGAACGATACCGATCCCTTGCTTATTTTTAATGATGCGGTCAAACTTAAACAGCGTATCTCTGTCAAGATCGGGAGCAAGACGCTGCTCTCCCGCTGCAAGCGAAGCAAGTTCGTCTTTTTTTGCGGCAATGTCTTTTTCCAGCGCATCGCGGCGTTCGGTCAGCTCTTTTTCTTGACGTTCAATCATTTCTTCTTCAGATTTAATTTCCTCGTCAAGCCGTTTGCACACCGCTTCATCTTTCAATATTTCTTTCCGCAGCTCCGCTTCTTTTTTTGTCGCTTCTTGAATTTCCCGCTCAAGTGCGTCATATTCACGTTGAGTAGTAATACTGTCCATACCTTTTTCAGCGTGCTCACGTCTTTGCTCGGTTTCAAAAAGATCCGCTTTTAATGTGTTAACGGTTTGCCGTTTTACTTCATAATCTTCATTTTTCTTGATATAATTTGTTTTATACCGCGCTAACAAATCCTCATGTTTTACCAATAATTTGGGTGCATCGGAAATTTCAGACTCAAGCTGATTTTTCCGTGCAAGAATATCCTGCAATTCCCGTAATTTATCAAAAACTTCTTCCGTAACCATTTCCGTCCTCTCTATGTGTCCAAGTAGTCTTTTAATCTACAACTTTGTTTGGGATGCCGCAACCGGCGCAAGGCCTTTGCTTCAATTTGACGAATCCGCTCGCGGGTTACATTAAAATATAACCCGACTTCCTCCAGTGTAAGCGCATACCCGCCCTCCAAACCGAAGCGCATTTTCAGCACTTCCTGTTCGCGCAACGGTAAACACGAAAGCACATTCCGCAGCTGCTCCTGCAATAGAATGTATTCGGTTAAATTGGACGGATTTTCCACATCTTTATCTTCGATAAAATCGCCTAATGAAGAATCCTCTTCCTCGCCTATCGGTGTTTCCAGCGAAATAGGCTCGCGGGCAACGCTTTTTACCTGCTTAACGCGTTCAATATTCCACCCAAGCTGTACGGCAATTTCTTCATCGGTCGGTTCTCTCCCGAATTTTTGCAGCAGCTGCCGTGACTCGCGATGAACTTTGTTAATTTGCTCAATCATATGCACGGGAACACGGATTGTTCGCGCCTGATCGGAAATAGAACGGGTAATCGCCTGCCGTATCCACCATGTTGCATATGTTGAAAACTTATATCCTTTTCGATATTCAAATTTTTCGACCGCTTTGATAAGTCCGATATTACCTTCCTGCACCAAGTCAAAGAAATGAAGCCCTCTATTGGTGTACTTCTTTGCAATTGAAACGACCAGCCTCAAGTTCGCATTGATGAGCTTGTCTTTTGCTTTTTTCAGCATATCGTGTCCATGATAAATCTCACGGGCAAGCGCAATGATTTCTTCCGTCGGCGCCTCAAAATCGTATTCGACTTTTCGTATTTTACGGATAATTGTTTGAATATGTGTATAAATTTCTCGAATATCGCTTGCCGTCATACCGAGTTCTTGCTCAAGTTTTTGACGTTCGCGGGGAATTGCAAGCCGCTTACCGAGTTTCCGCAGATCGGCATAGGCGCTGACTGCCAACCGCTTTTGCTTTTTTTCCCTGCGGTGGCGGTATTCCCGTATCTTCCGCGCAGCATCCAGAAAGTGATCGGAAATTTTTTCAATCTCTTCCGACTGGAATTCGATTTTCTGCAAATACGACAGCACTTTTTTCCGCATCTTTTGCAGCTCTTCATTATCCAAGAAACTGGCGACCGTTTCGCGGTCATAGAGCTTCTTTTTCAATGCGATGTAGAGCTTAATATCGGGATAGATAGCGCGCAGCTGTTCCCCATAAGCCTGACGCAGCCGTTTTTTTTCAGCGTCTTCATAGCTGAGCTCTTTACGCGGTTTATTGTTCTCCGAAGCGTTGATTTTTGAAAACGCTTTCTGGGCAATCATAAAGACTTCTGCAATAAGGACGCCTGAGTTTTTAATAACGTTTTTTATAATATTCTCGCCGTCTTCCATCGCCTTAGAAAGAATAACTTCTTGTTCGGCAGTTAGCAGATTTTCTTTACCGATGTCCCGCAAGTACAGTTTTATCGGGTCGTCTACAGCGGCATCTCTATCATTATTCAGCAGCCGTTTATGGGTTTCTTCCGGCTTTGCTTCTTCTTCCTCTTGCTCCTCTAATTCAGCCTCTTCAAAGAGCTGATCGTCGGTATCCAGCTCATCATCAAGGTCGTCGTTAAAAACCGCTTCGGAATCCTCTACGGTGTCTTCAATAATTTGAATCTGCTCTTGTTCAAGAAGCTCTAGAATCTCTTCCATGAGAGTTTCAGAGGATGTTATCTTTTCAGGCAATATTTCATTAAGCTCATCCCACGTTATATTTTTATGTTCTTTTGCATGAACAATTAACTTTATAACAATAGGATCATCAGCGATATCTATCATCTACGTCAATTCCTTTAATTCTGCAAGCGTTCTATCGATGAACAGCTTTTCATTCAGCAGATTATTCATAAGTTGAACATCATCGACAGAATCAGCTCCGCGTACCGCTTGCAATTTGCGGATAATCAACTCTCTGCGGCGATGCAAAGTATTTTGTTTAATATGATGAATACCGTCATTGACGAGTTTTTCGGCATTTTCTGCAAATTCTCCTTTAATGATGGCGCTGCTTACCGCATCTTTCAAAGCCTCCGAACGGCAATGCATAAGCAGGCTGTCATAGGTCGCTGCATCAGCCCGATAACATTCTTCCAGAACGATAAACAAATCCTTTGCAAAAGGGTCTTCAAAATCATCAGAAGTCAACTGAGCGCGCATGTTTTTAAAGAGATGCGGGTTTGCAGCTGCAGCAAGCACGATTCTCAGTTCCGCGGTCATTTTAAGCGCAGTACTTTTTTGAGGCTGCGTTTTCCGTAAAGGCTGCGTCGTTTCGTAGTTTCGGTCATACTGTTTGTAATCAGTAAATAACGCTTTTGAGCTTATACCCAGAGCAGCCGAAAAGGTATGTATAGTTGACTCTTTTTGAATATCAGATCCCAGCGCCTCTATATAAGGAAATAAAAAGGCTGCGGCTTTTGCCTTGCCTTCCGGACCCGTTATGTCAAATTGCTCTATAGCAATCTGAACAAGATAGTCGCTATCAAGTATAGCGCTTTTTACGAGAGCAGTCAAGCCTTCAGCTCCGCCTTTTAATAAAATATCAGCGGGGTCTTTCCCCTGCGTTATAGGCAAAGCGCGTACCTGTAATCCGCTGCTGCGGCAGAGTTTAATCGCCTTATACGCAGCCGTTTTACCGGCGCCGTCGGAATCAAAGGCCAGCAGAACAGTGTCGGCAAAGGAATGAATGAGCTTCACCTGATCTTCCGTCAGCGCCGTTCCGAGCGGCGCAACTGCATTTTCGATACCGGCCTGATGAAAGGCAATGACATCCATATAGCCTTCACAGAAAATAACGGTTTTCTCTTTTCTGATTTGCGCAAGAGCCTGCGAAAAGGCAAACAGCGTTTCACCCTTTTTATACTGAGGCAGATCGCCGGTATTAAGGTATTTCGGCCCCTCTCCCTCCAAGATGCGGCCGCCGAAAGCGACCGGCTGTCCATGCCGGTTTGAGATGGGGAATATAATTCTGCCGGAAAAAAAAGAGATTTCAGGATGTTTTTTTGAAAAAAGGCCGGAACGGGCAAGAAAGTCGGCGGAATATCCTTTCTTTCTTAAAAATTGAAAAAGCCACCGGCGGTTCTCAGGCGCATATCCGAGCTTAAACTGCTCAATCATTTGGGCGCTCACAGCCCTGCTTTCCAAGTAGCGCAGCGCGGCGGCACCTTCGGGAGCAGCTGTCAAAAAATAATGAAAGGTTCCGCTGACCCGCTCATATAGTTCCAACAAGTCTTCCTTAAAGGAATCTTGAGGCGACGGAACATATCCGCCTTCCGCATAGACAACCGGAATGCCCGCCCGTTTCGCAAGCGTTTCGACCGCTTCAATGAAGCTCAGCTTTTCCATTGCCATTAAAAACGTAACGGTGGAGCCGCCCGCGCCGCAGCCGAAGCAGTAATACATCTTTTTATCGGGGATAACATGGAATGAAGCCGTTTTTTCATTATGAAAGGGGCAGCATCCCCACCAGTCATGCCCGCGCTTCTCAAGGTGAGTATATTGTTCTACCAGCGAAACGAGATCGGTATGGGCATTGACTGCATCAATGGTCTCTGTTGTGATTTTCGGCATATCCCGTTATGATCCTGCGGCGCGCTTCACTGTCAGATATCTTGCCCGCGCATGTTCTTCCAATGTTTTGGTGAACACATGCGTACCTTTCGCGGTGTCTTCAAGCCGAAAATAAAAATAATCGTTCTTTTCATAGTTGCAGGCGGCGGATAACGCTGTGAGGCCTGGATTTGCGATCGGACCGGGAGGAAGTCCGCGCCATTTATAGGTATTATACGGATTATCGATTTCCAAATCCTTGTTAAGCAGGCGCTCAGGATGAGGTTTGCCCTGTATCTCGGTCATAATATATTCCACCGTAGCGCACGATTGCAGCCCCATCCCGATATCCATCCGGTTGCGGAATACTCCGGCTATTTTCGCCGCTTCCTCAGGCACACGGTATTCCCGTTCAATGATGCTTGCCAAAATAACCGTCTGATACCGTTCTTCAGGATCATGCGGGAAATGGGGGATTGCCGCAGTCTTTTCAAAAAAAGTGTCCAATAATTTTTTGAGTACGCGCTCCGCCGTTTCATCATATCCGAAAAAATAGGTATCGGGAAACAGAAATCCCTCTGCGGTAGTGCCTGTTATTCCATACGCCGCCAATAACGCCTTATTTGCGGCCGCCTCAGCGAAATCCGCAGCGCCGACTATGTTGTATTTTTCCAAAACTGCCGCAGTTTTTGAAAGCGTCAAGCCTTCCGGCAAGGTTACCTTAATGTATTCCTGCTTACCATCCTGCAAATAGGCATACAGCGTCCGCACCGGCATTGCTGCGGACAATTTATAGGCGCCTGCACGGATCGGCTTACCGCCTGAGAAACGGAAATAGAGGTAGGCGGCGTATTCGGAGCGGACAAGACCTGCTTTTTTCAGCTGTGCGGCTACCGCCCGCACGGAGGCTCCGCGCTCAACCGTAAACAGCTGCTCTTGCAAGTTCTCCGCTTGAGACGCCGGTATGCATAGTAATACGTAACCTGTTGCGGCAGCGCCGGTAACCGCAACGATGAGGATGCTGCAGATAATAAAAAAAATACTGCGTTTTTTCATACGGACAAACTGCCTCTATCGTATCATGCTAGCGGTCGGAGAAAAAACGTTCCGCTTCATCAATTGTCATGCACTGATAGATATAACGCTGCACAAAAGCAGTGAATTCATATAATTCAGCCGGTATGTCAGTCTGCTGCCTGAACCGGAGCGCAAGAGCTTTTAATTCCGCATCGGAAAAGAAATATGTTTGAGAATCGGCGCTGCTCATAAAGAAATATCCATACCTTCAACGGCGCTGAAAATCTCAAGATTATCCGCTCCGACGTATTTACAGTAATGCTGAGCGCTTTCTTGAATGGAAAAAATTTTTTTATCGTTATAGGTCGGCTCATGATGGAACAGTGCCAGTTTCTTAATGTCCCATGTAGTGGCAAAATCGATCGCTAGTGAGAAGGTTGAATGCCCCCATCCTATTTTTTCAACCGAATCGCTCATAGTATATTGAGCATCGATAATAAGGAGCTCGGCTCCGTTGTAAAATGCATTATTCGCTTCGTTTTTTTCAAAATCCTGCCGCCGAAGTTCCGTGTCGGTTGAAAAAACGATCTTTTTTTGATTATCCCGTACCGAATACGCTATACAGCCGCCCGGATGACGCACCCGATGCCATCCGACACGGGAGTTGCCGATATAGACATACCGTTGATCAGGCTGTATACAGCGGAACTCAAACGCAGCCGTAAAACCGCCTTTTCCAAACATGGTAATCGGAAAATACGGCCACTTCATCTGATCTTCAAGGAATTGCCGCATCTTGGGACGGGGGCTGTAGATAATGATCGTGTTACGCGGATCGTAAGCCGGTGCAAAAAACGGCAGACCTTGAATATGATCCCAATGGAAATGGGTGAAAAAAAGATGGTATGTTCGGGGGCGGTTTTCATACATCATCTGCCGTTGAAAGTGCAGCCCTAATTCCCGAATTCCGGTTCCGGCATCAAAAATAATATGATCGCCTGCATCCGTTTCTACTTCAAGACATGTCGTATTCCCGCCTACGGTACCGAAAAGGGAGCGGGGTAACGATGCGATAAACCGTTCACGGGAATCCTGATCCGCAATATCTTGAGCGGTTATCCGCTGTACGACCGCCGAAATTTTTGCCTGAATTTGTTCTGCATTCAACGGGGTTGCAATAGAACCGCGTACACCCCAAAAATGTATTCGCATGCACTCCTCATTACTATACGGCATCTCTAAAAACAAGTACGCTATCCGCTTGAACGGATACGTTTCCGAACAGGTTTAATATATCGTTCTTACAGAACAAGCCTGTAGGCTTGCCGGTTTAGAGATTTCCCCAATTTATCTATCAGAACCCGTCTTATCGTTTTTCCGTTTAATGACAGGGAATTGTTGAGCTTTATCCAGCAAACTTTGAATCTCTTGGGGAGAATGCCATGTGCCGCTGTTAATACCCGGACAGCTGCGGGCGTTCATCTCCCATCCAAACGGGGTTTCGAGCAGGCAATCCCAAAACGGATATGAAGAACATTGAAACGGACGGTTTTGGTATGCAATACATCCCTTGTTCCATAAAATACAATCATAGTTTGCCCGCTCTTTTAAGCAAAGATATTCATATCCGTCTCCTTGCAGCACCCACCGGCAAAAACTCTTAATAAAAGCGTCCCGTTCCAGCGATGCCCATTGCTGCAAACTTACAAGGTCGCGTTCGGACAAATAGACAAAGCCGGGATCAAAACGGCAGCACCCCGAACATTGGGCACAAGAGAACCGTAACCCATCTTTCCAAAACACTCTCCGCTGCAATATCCGTTCTCCATAGACTTGGGCATATCCAAAAAACAAAGCTTTTAGAGGCTCATTTTTGACTATACTCGAAAAAAGACTTTTTTTCAAGCGTACCGTGAGCATCACATATTCAGTCCTTTTCCTTTTAGTCAGAAGAGTCTTTTTTTATGCTGATGTCCTGATATAAAAATACCGCTGTCTATCATATTTCCGATATACCGAAAGCGGCTCCGCTCTCGGTTACGCAAGGCCGCTGCAGCTCTGTATCATAGAGTTTTCGGTAGTGATCGGCAAAAATGATTTTCCACGAAAAAACCGTATGAAGTTCTTGGTAGGCTTGTAAAATCATTGTTCTAAAGAGCGGAATATCCAAGACATACTTTTGCGGCGCTGAGTCGATATATGCAATCTGCTGCAGGACGGTTTTGCAGAGTATTTCCGTATGCCGGTCTTTTTCAGAGCGGAAGCCGTCATCCGGCGGGATTGTATAGAGAAAACCTGTTTTACCGTGTGTAATCTTTTGTAAACCGCCTTGCGCATGAGCGATCGGAATGGTTCCGTATATTTGCGCAATGAGGTCTTCCAGTCCGCACGGTTCGAACAAACTCGGCAGAATCATAAAATCGGCTGCGGCGGTTATAAGGCGGGCAATTTTTCTATTGTATCCTTTACAATAGACGCACCGTCCGGCAAAGCGTTCAGTCAATGCAACCGCTGCCGCTTCAAAATCGGTGTTCCCCTGTCCCATCAAAATAAACCGTACGGCGCCGGCTTTTTCGAGTAGGTTGGATGCTGCATTCAGCAGTACCTCAACCCCTTTTTGATGTACAAACCGGCCGTGATACGCAAGGTAGAGTTCTTTACCGCTCCCGTTTCCCGCAAGCGAGCCGAACCACTGCACTCCATCATAGTAGGGAAGCGCAAGCCTCTCGGCTGCAAGTTTTTCAAGCAAAAACGACCTGCATGCATATTTTCCGTCAAGGGAGCCGCTCTGAATGTCAAACGCAAAAGGCAGACCGGAAATTTCCGTTTTACGAGGATCGTAGGCATCGAAATCAATGCCGTTTGTGATACCGGTAATATGAATATGCCTGTCGGCAATTACTTGAGAAAAATGATAGGCATACGGCGACTGTTCAGGATGCTCCAGTTGTTCAGCATACCAGGGAGAAACCGTTGTGAGATGTGCAAAACGTGCGCCGACCAAAAACGGCTCTACGGCGTTTTCAACAGTTCCATAGTTCAATACCGGACGGGATAAACCGCTGACGGATGCGGCATACTCAAGCGGACGCAAGGTTTGCCGGTAGCCGTCCCCCGCGTTGTGGATAGTGATAAGCGCACGGGTCTGTTCAAATAATGACTTTCCCCCCTGCCGTGAAAAAATAAAAGCAGGCAGCAACGCTGTATGAGCGTCATGACAGTGCAGTATATCGGGTGCACAGCACAGGGAGAGGCCGTAACAATAGACGGCTTTTTGGAAGAGTATATTCATCTCGCTGCTATCGATATACCCTTCTCCTTTTTTTAATTCCGGTTTTTTCAGTTTTTCTCTGAAAAACTCAAGCTCTTCAGCACAATAGGTGTAAATATCTTTTTTCTCGGAAAAAAGCTCGGCGTCTATCAGAATGAACTTAAGACCGTTATGGCGCCATTCAAAATAGCGAACGGTATGCAATGTATTTGCAATCCGAATAGACACGGTTTTTATGCATGTTGTCTCCGTTACGGCGATACAGCCATAGCGGGGAAGAAAAACAGTAACCGAAAATCCATATTCGTTTGCAGCTTCAGCCAACGCTTTTACGACATTCTTTACGCCGCCGGCTTCTGCTACGCCTGCATACTCGCGGGTAACGATCCAAAGAGAGGGGTGATGCTGTGTACTGGTCATTGGTATTCATCCTTCCATTTGAGGAGCAGACATCTGTAAGGCGTCTTATTCATGCGGAAAAATATCCGGTCTGAGTTTTTCAGCTCCTCCGAGGTATACGGGCACTGCTTTTTTTGTTCCGTAGTAATAGAAGAGCATTCGGATGAGCTGTCCGGGACTGCCGTGAATGTCCGGTTCAACGCTGCAAAAAAGCGGAGTGTCCGAAAGATAACCAGCGGAGCGTAATAAAGTTGCAGGATTTGCAGCGGTTAAATCGGCAGTAAGTGAGAAATGCAGCGAAATGATATTTTTTTCGGCTAGTTTGTTTTCAGACAGGAACCGTTGGTATAGCGTAACGGCTGCCTCTTGCATGAGGCTGCGTTCATTAGTGGTCTGTATGGCAGCTCGTCCGGCAATCACTCTTTTTAGAAAAAACATAGAAATTCCTCACCTCCTCACGACAGCGGTAAACCTGCGGAAAGCAGCAAAATAACAGCGGAGATAATCGCTGTTATCAACCCAAAAGCGCTTGCCAAGCCGTTTATGATAAAACGGATGAGAACCCATTTTTTCCGCAACATAATTCCATAATATATTTCAAAAAGAATGGAAAATCCTGCAAGCAGGAAAAGCAGCACTCCGACTCCTATTTGCAGCTGTAGAATGATAATTTGACTGGCGTCCAAAAAATTTTGAATATTGCCGACGATAAATAAAATGAACAGTGCAATTAAAAACGAAAAAAGGAAAAGTACTGTCCGCTGCAGAAATCTAACGGAGATATGCTTTTTTATCGGAGGCTGCGTCATAGCAGGTGCAGTATAGCGGCTCCGGAAGGAATACTCAAGCAGGCGCCCGTAGATAAAGAAGATTATCGAAGGACGGTAGAGAGCAAAAACTGTCCGCCGGCCGGTATTGAACCGGCCGGCAGATCATGCATGTTAGGGAGTTGCTGTTTTAATGCTATTGCCCCATGAAGCATGGCTAGAATCGGTATCTTTTTCTAAAATAAACTGTTTTACACCCACTGCTTTATCGCCGTGCATCAGGTAAAGTTCTAATGTGGTTCCATTTTCTTTTACCGCATACTTTTGCACTTGACCGCCCTGCTTCATACTAATTCTTCCGTCCTCGAATTTCACGTCTTCTATGCCCGGCATTTTTTTAAAAGGAGGTACGCTACCAGTAGGGTAAGCCAGATAAATATCTGGACTTGCGGCTTCCTTAAATGCATAGCATAAAGAATTGCCGTTCTGTTTCACTTCCCAAAGAGCGTTGAGTTTACCCTCTGCGATCTTTGGGACATCAATAAGATTTGGCATCTGGGGAGTGGGGGTATCTTTACTCGCACTATTCGGCTGATTACAACCGCTCATACCAGTAACTGCGCTCATGATAATAAGCGCTCCAAAAATGGAAAAAATACTATTCCGTTTCATTCGGTTTGTCCTTCTGCAACGCTGTATGCGTTACACATAAAAAGAGATACAGCCGTCTCAATACTGACGGTTGTTCCGTATAAAAGGAACGTTAGTTCAACTTCTATAC
>CAJPOL010000027.1 GCA_905372265.1 uncultured Treponema sp.
GCAATATCATCAACCTTAAAGGTGCGAAAATCGGTACTTACGGCGAAAAAATCTTCGACGAAATTGCTGCAAAAGTCCGGCAAAAAGGCGGATTCATCGACAAGGCGCTGTTCCCGACCGTGCTTGCAAAAGACATAAAGGAAATGTTCGCTGATAAGCAGCGTTATATCATGAATCACCCGTTGCCCAATCTTTCTTTCAAATCAATTCCCGATTACGGAACGGCCGTTGGCGCAAACATCGCGTTAAGCGGTGAAGAAGCCAGTGATGATATGTTCTTTGAAGTGAAAGGAACGGTCGTTGCAGAAGGAGATACAACCAAACGGCCTGCCGCTCCTGCTAGCGTTACGGCCGCAGCAAGCGGGACTGGTTCTTCTTTTACTGCGGGTGATGCAGGCGATTATATGTACACAGTACACGCCGTAAATCAGTATGGTATTTCAGCGGGTACTGCGCTTGCAGCTGCTGCTACAGTTGCAGCCGGTAATAAGGTAACACTGACTATTACACCGGGTTCGGGCGTAAGAGGTACCGGTTACATCATCTGCCGTTCAAAAAAGGACGGTACGCAAGTAATGGAAATGGATAAGGTAGCGGATTCAGGGGAATCTACTACGGTTTACGAGGACAAGAATGAAGACTTGCCGGGAACATAGAAATTAACAAAAACTATTGACATATTCTTTTTAAAATTTTTTTAAGAGTATCATAAACGCAGATGTTCATTTTCCGGCGGCCATCTGCGTCTCTTTGCTTTACTCTGCCCTATCCCTACTGTTGATATGCGATTGCCACATGTGTTGATAGAGCGGCGAACTTTGCAAAAGCTCAGCGTGTGTACCCTGCGCAGCGATCCGTCCTTTATCGAGTACGATGATGGTATCGGCATTGACCACAGTGGAAAGCCGGTGCGCAATCATAATGACGGTTTTATTCTTTACGAGATTATCGATGGACTGTTGAATAATTGCCTCATTTTCAGGGTCGGAGTAGGCAGTCGCCTCATCAAGCACGACAATGGGGCTATCTTTGAGTAGCGCACGGGCAATGGTGAGCCGCTGGCGCTCGCCGCCTGAAAACTTACTGCCCGCATTTCCCGCATCGGTGTCATACCCGTCGGGCAGGCTTTTGATAAAGTCGTGAATGCTTGCTTGTTTACACGCCGCTTCGATTTCTTCATCGGTTGCATCTTCCTTCGCCATTTTCAAATTATCACGAATACTTTTATTGAATAAAAAGTTTTCCTGCGACACATACGTAACCAAGCGCATATTCCGTTCCAAGCTCATACTGCCGATGTCGGCTCCCCCGATGGTAATATGCCCGCTTTCGATATTCCAAAAACCTGCCAGCAGTTTTGCAATGGTCGATTTGCCGCTGCCGGAGGAACCGACAATCGCCGTCAGCGCGCCTTCTTTTGCGGTAAAGGTCAAACCGTCAAACACTTTTACGCCGTCTGCAGTGCCGTTCGCCGTGTTCTCCGGCGTACCATCCTTGTCAGCTGCACCGGCTGGCTCCTCCGGCGATCTACCGTAGCCGAATACCACATTTTCAAAGCGTACATCATACCCTTGCGGCTCAGAGGCGGTATCTTGCCGTACCAGCTCCGGTAAGTCGAGCACCGACTGTATCTCACCGAAAACGACGTGCACATTCGCCATCGTATCCATGTACGCCATTGCCTTGAGGAGCGGTTTATATGAAGCGTAAGAAAGCAGTACGCACATAATCAGCACCGGTGTTGTAATGCCGCCGGTCATAAACAGATACAAACCGACCGGCAGTACGATCAGAAGCGTCGAAGGCAGTACTTCCATTGCGGCAGTCATAGCGAAGCACACGCTCAAATACCAGTCGAGCATCGAGTCCCGATTGTCCTCCACCGCTTTTTGAAATTTATCATACGAAGATGCAGACTTGTTAAAGGCCTTAATCACCTTGATTCCCTGAATATATTCAACGGCAGCGGCATTCATTTTTTTAGAAGCCTCGATATAGCGCTTGGATTTTGCTTCATAATCCTTCATCATCAGCATCGAAAAGAGCATACCGAGCGGCAGCGTTACGAGGTTTGCAAGGCCGATTTTCCAATTCAATATAAAAATGATCACGACGATAACAATCGGAATCAGTACATTCGCAAGCACTTCGGGAATGGCATGCGCAATCGGCTTTTCCATTTTATCCACTGTTTCTACTACAAACTGAGACCACTTGCCGCTGCTTTTCCCTTCGATTGTGCCCATCGAAAGGCGACTCAGTTTTTCCACTACCCGCTTCCGTGTATCTTCGATAATACTGAATGCAAGGTTGTGTGAACCGATGGTCGATACCGAATGCCCGATAATAGCTCCGGCAAAGCCTGCAAAAATCAGCCCGATATATGGTAAGAAAACACGGTAATCCGTAACGCCGTTTATCAGCTGTGTAATAATGGAAGCGACGGCAAAGTACGGAACAATGCCGCAGGCAACTCCGATAATTGCCGCAATCACCGGAAAGATAATCGCCCCGATATGTTTTTTTATGATGCTCATAATTTTTCCTGACAATTATAGTAGTAACTTTATATAAAAAATGTCAAGAGAATTTAAACCGCCTGCCATGGCAACCGCACTGTACATCATTTAAATAATTGCCGGAGACTTGACTTTCTTTTTCTTTCGCAGTATAGTGTATATCTATTATTGATGCGGCGGTGGTGGAATTGGTAGACACGCCAGCTTGAGGTGCTGGTGCCGTGAGGTGTGCTGGTTCAAGTCCAGTTCGCCGCAGAATAAATTGTTATCATTAATGAATGTATGGAGTTTCACTTCTTACTTTTCATATCGAACCTCAAAATGCAGCATTCTTATTTCTAAACTATCCTCCTTGGCGCCGGATTCGCATCTATGTCCCATACTGATAGTATGCAGGACATAGAACGAAGCCTCTAAAACGGTTCTTTTAAAGAAACACCGCTTTATCGGCCGGTACGCTGTTTGCTGATCTCGTACATCAGAATACCGGCGGCAACGGACACATTTAAACTGTCGAGTTTACCGCAAGTGGAAATGGCAGTAAAAGAATCGCACGAGGCTTTCAAAAGCCTACTGATGCCTGTTCCTTCGCTGCCCAATATCAGCACGGTCTTATCGGGAAAAGCAACCGATGCAAGCGGCTCTCCGTGCGCATCAGCACCGAAGACCCAAAACCCATGTTTTTTAAGCTGCTCAACCGTCCGCACGAGATTGGCCGTATACAGAAGCGGTACCCATGCCGCCGCTCCCGCACTGATTTTATTGATCGTTTGAAAATCTCCAGCCGATTTCCGCTCAGGCAGTACAACGGCATGTACACCGAACTGATCGGCACTGCGGATAATGGCGCCGGTATTATGAGGATCGGTAATAGAGTCAAGGACGACGACAAAAGCCTTTTCACGGGCAGCCAATTCGGCAAACAGCGCATCCTGAGAACGCAGCGGGGAGCCCTCGCCTGAATTGTCATCAACAAGGACAATCCCGCGGTGATCGCGAATATAATGAGGCAGCGGCGCCGTTAAGCGGTCAAGTGTTTCGGTTTCGCTCCGTTCGGTACGGATGGATAGTTTTTGCGCCAAAAGCAAAATTTTTTTTACCCGCGGGCCTTCTTTTGAATACAAAATCCGAAAAGACGATTTAGGCTGGCTGTTTTTTTCAGTGCGCTGCTTTTCAAGCGCCCGCAGCATCTCTTCAATAGCATGAAATCCGGTAATGACGTGCATTGTTATAATTCAAATACCTCGCCGTATTTAACGATATGTGACCGGTACCGGTGCTCTTGCAGATACGTGTGAAAAAACTGCTGCGCATCAGGTTCTCCGTGCACCATAAAGAGCTGTTTCAATCTGCTTGTATCAAGGCTGTCAAGCCACTCAACCGTCTCAAAATAATCCGCATGGGCGCTGAACGCATTGATTTGCAAAATTTCGGCGCGGACTTGATGCCATTCGCCGAATATTTTTACCTCCGGTTCACGGTTTTGCAACCGTCTGCCGAGCGTATTATCCGCCATATAGCCGACCAGCATAATTTTTGTCGAGGGCTTTGAAATATTATTTGCAAGATGATGTGTAACCCGCCCGAATTCGCACATGCCGTCAGCGCTGATAATCACCATCGGCTCTTCGATACTATTCAGCGTTTTGGATTCATCGACGCTCGTAATAAACTTGAGCGCATTAAAGCCGAAAGGGTTTTTATGATGTTTTACAAAAGCGTCTTGGGTTTCCTGATCAAAGCATTCGGGATGTACCTGAAAAATAGTCGTCGCATTAACCGCCATAGGCGAATCAACATAAATTGAAATTTGCGGTATTTTTTTCTTATCGACAAGTAAGTGAAAATAATAGATGAGTTCCTGCGTACGCTCCACCGCGAAAGCAGGGATAATGATTTTTCCGTGCGATTTCACAACATCCTTTACTGCCCGCTCAAGCATCTGCATGGCATTGTGCATATCTTCATGGCGGCGATTTCCGTAGGTACTCTCTATCACGATATAGTCGACAGCCGGAATACGTTCGGGGTCTCTAATAATCGGCTTATTTTTTCTGCCGAGATCACCGGTAAAAGCAATTTTAACTGTCTTACCGGCGGAATCGGTTGCCGTAACCACCGCCATAGAAGAACCTAAGATGTGTCCCGCATCATAGAATTCAAGCTGTACGTTCGGGCCGATCCACATCGGCCGGTGATATGACACGGTTACAAATTGATTGATTGTCTGTACTACATCTTCTTGTGTAAAAAGCGGTTTCCAGTCAAATTGCTCTTTTTTCTTTGCCGCCTGTTTTTGTAAATATTCGGCATCGCGGGCTTGTATCCGTGCAGAATCCATCAATACCAGATTGGCAATGTCCCGTGTTGCCGGTGTCGCATAAATACTACCGGTAAAACCATGGATTCCCAACAACGGCAGCAATCCGCAGTGATCATAATGCCCGTGTGTAAGAACTACCGCCGTCAGCTTATCGGCCGGAACATTAAAATCACGGTTCTTCTTATCCGCCTCTGCCCGTTTTCCCTGAAATGCTCCGCAATCAAATAAATATAATCGCCCGTCAACTTCAAGAATATGCTTTGAACCGGTTACTTCCTCTGCGGCTCCCAGAGAATACATACTGATGCTCATAAAAAAATGATACAAGGAATAAAGTAAAATGTCAATTTTTACCTTTAGAGATTTCCTTTGCTATTCCCCAGTAGATTCTCTATGAATTCAATAGGAGCCAATTCTTTATTGAGAATTCTGTATAAGCCAGTGCAGAGCGGCACTTTGAGTTCGTATTTACGGGCGAGTTTGTCAAGGTATGAACAAGCAACAATTCCTTCAGGAAAGTAGCCGATTTTTTCGATACGGGCGATAAGATCATCAATGCCGCTAAACTGCTCCAATACGCATTCCGTTATGATTTCACGGCCGAACTTCCGGTTTCTCCCGTATTTACTGCGGCAGGTAACATCCAAATCGCCTATACCGGAAATCGATGTAAATGTTTCAGGATGCGTAGCGCCCATTGCCCGCCCGATAATTTGAATTTCATTTAAACCTGCCGCTAAGAGCAGCGATTCGGTATTATCACCGAAAAAATCGGAATGCTCTGTCATGGCATCAAGCATACCGAATGCAATAGCGATCACGTTTTTCGCAGCGGCGCAGACTTGAACGCCGATAACGTCCAAACTGGCATACACCAAAAGGCTGCGGGATTTCAATATCTCCCGGCAGCGGATGGAGCAAAGCGGATTATGCGATGCGGCTATAAGACCGGTTAGTTTTCCGGCAGCCACTTCTTCCCCATGGCTCGGCCCCGCTACATAGACAATATGCTCCCGATAGGCGGGCGGCACTATTTTCTCCAATGCATTGAGAATGAGCTGAGGGTCTCCATTTTCATCGGGAATAAAGCCCTTTGTTAAAACGGCAATGAGCGGACACTCCCCTTTTTTGTCTGCGCCGGGTGCATAGGCTGCCAGCCATTGTTCAACCGTACCGGTAAGATAGAGTGAAGGGCTTGCTAAAAAAAGAGCCGCCGCATTTTCACAGACGAGAGCCATATCGGTAGAGGCGGTAACGGATTGCGGGATTGGGAACCCCGGTAAATACCTTTCGTTTATATGTTTACGGTTTATAGCCGCACATACGTCTTCGCGGCGGCTCCACAGCATCACCGTATAGCCGTTTCGGGCAAGAGCGCATGCCATTGCGGTTCCCCATGCCCCCGCACCGAGAATTGCAATTTTTTCATCCATGACAGTTATTCCTTAACAGTTCATTATATGGCCGCGCCTCAATCGCTTCCATCGGAATATTCAGCACACGCAGCACCATATTGATAATCTGCTGCGCATTTAGAATCCGCTGCCGCTCTTCAAAAATATCTTGTACGGCATCCCGATACAAAACCTCAATTTCCAGAAAAGAACCCAGCGGCGGAATAAACGAAAGCTCTACGGTAATATGCGGATCATCGGCAAGTAATGCCGGTTCAAAAAAATCCCGAAACGGAGTAAAAATTTTTGTATTTTTCTCTTTTTGGGCAGTGCGGATAAAGCCTGTATTTTTTAATATTGCGCGGAATACCGGTGCAGAGGTAACGGGAAGTTCGCATTCAAGTTCCTGATTATTCTCCAACGTTTCAGCGATTGTTTTTACTTTTTGCGTAATCAAAACGGTTGTCTTTCCGTCTATTGTTTCTTCCCGTATCCGGATCGTTTTTCCGCCGATCGTCCAGTATTCATCGTTTTTCATACAGTGAACGGGAGAACCGGTTAAACGGCGCAAAAGGCGCTCCGTCTTTTCAGGATTCTCTATCCATGCCTTTGCTTCAATTTCATGCATTAGATGGATTTTGTTCCTTCTGCCGTGTCTTTTACTATGCGGGCAAGCTCCATTCCTTTTTCTTCAAGCAATCTGAGATCGGCTTCCAATAGTTTTCCCTGCCATTCATACTGCTCAAGATGATTCCACTTCAATGTTGCGGTTTTTTGTTCATATTCCTTCTTTGCGCCGCCTACCCATCCCCAGTTGCCGATGCGTAATACGGTCTTGCCTGTTACATGCTTGCGTTCAAACAGGTCAAGCACGTACGCCATCGGCGGAAACATTTTATATTCATACGTCGGCATTGCAAGCACGAGACCGGCTGCTTTATAGGCATCGCCGAGGATATAAGAGACATCGGTATCGGGAATATCATGAATAGTATAGGGAACATGTTCCGCTTCAATGCCTTTAATCACCGCATCCAGTCCCCGCTTTGTATAGCCGTACATTGATCCCCAGATAATACAGATTTCTTTTTCGCATAATCCGCCGGTATTATATCCCGCAAGGCGTTTATATAAGGACAAAATACGCGGTACGTTGGAACGCCAGACAATACCATGGCTCGGCGCAATGCAGCGGATGTCAAGCGTTTCCAATTTGCTTATCGCTTTTACAACAAAGGAGCTGAAAGCGGCGACAATATTTGAATAGTAGCGCAAGGTTTCCTGCTCATAGAATTGCAGCGATTCTTCGGAACGTTCATCGTCAAAAATCTTATCTCCAATACATCCGTAAGAGCCGAATGCATCACAGGAAAAAAGAATTTTTTCGGCCGGCATATATGTCATCATAGTTTCAGGCCAGTGAATATTCGGCGTTTCATAAAATTGAAATGTTATTCCGCCGCCGATGTCCAGCGTATCGCCGTTTTTAACAGCCCGCAGGTTATCAAACACCTTAAAAAACTTCTCGACCAGTGCAATCCCTTTTGAAGTAGCGATAACTTCGACATCCGGATTATAGGAGCGGGCGTATTCGATGAGGTCGCTGTGATCGGGTTCCAAATGATTAAGGATGATATAATCTATCTTTTCAAACGATAAACCGATAGAGGCAAGCTGTTCGATATAACTGGTTAAAGAGCCGTCCCAATCGCGGACAATATCAATAAGAACTGTCTTTTCACCTTTTATAATATATGAATTGATGCTCACCCCTTGCGGAAGCATCCAGATGCCTTCAAACCTGCTGGTCCGCGTAGAAATATCCGCATGAATACAATATATATTTTCACTGATCTGCTGTGCTTTCATATACACATTCCTATGTTATATCGGTTCCGGCAGCAACGGGCGTTTCCGGTTTCAGCAATACGCACACGGAAGAATCCGCTGTTTCGGCACAGAGAAGCATTCCTTCCGAAACATAGCCGCGCATTTTTGCCGGTTTTAAGTTCGCTAAGACAACCACTTCTTTGCCGACCAACGCATCCGCAGCGTAATAATCAACCAAACTCGACACGATTTGGCGCGGCTTTTCTTCTCCGAGGTCAACGTGCAGCACATAGAGCTTTTCGGCATTTTCCGCTTTTACACAAGAGAGAACAGTGCCCGTTTTCATCCGGAGCTTTGCAAAATCATCATAGGTAATTACTTCGTTTTTTTTATCTTCCATAAGATTTAGTATAGGGAAAAGAAATAAAAACTGCAAGTAGCCGGTTTTTCACCGCTGAATCCGTGTGCGGTTTCGTATTCTTTCTTGACTGATAGGGGCGTGTGGTATATTATGGTGGAATGAGTACTAAGTCATTTAAAGGGGGGTGTCATCCTCCCGAGCGGAAAGCAATTTCCGCCGAATCCGAGGTCATAACCGTCATGCCCTCTACGAAGATGGTATGGATTCCGGTTACCCAGGGCGGTGCTCCGAATACTCCCCTGGTAAAAGTTGGGGACACGGTTGTTCGAGGTCAAAAAATAGCGGAAACGGACAAATTTATGTCTGCTCCCGTTCATGCATCGATTTCGGGTACCGTAAAAAAAATAGAACCCCATCTCGTTACGGGCAATACAGACGCGCTTTGCATTGCAATTCAAGCAGGAGAAGATACTTCCGAAGCCTTTATGGAGCCGCTTGATCCCTTTACCTGTACAAAAGAAGACGCTCTCAAGCGCATCAGAGAAGCAGGCATAACGGGAATGGGCGGCGCTTCATTTCCGGTGCATGTTAAGCTCAGTCCTCCGAAGGACGCCAAGATTGAGTATATCTTAGGCAATGCAGCGGAATGCGAGCCGTATCTGTGTACCGATGCCGCTTCGATGTATCATTCCGCCGACACAATCATAGATGGAATGGCGATTCTGATGCGTATTACCGGAGCAGGTAAGGGTATCATTGCGCTTGAAGATAATAAAAAACAGTTAGTTCCGGTATTTCAAAAAGCCATTGCAAAAATAAACGAGAATCCTGCCGGTGCAGGAACCCATGATATATCCGTTGAATTATGTAAAACAAAATATCCGCAAGGGGGCGAAAAAAATCTAACCTCCGCAGTAGTCGGCAGAGAGATACCTTCAGGCGGCCTCCCTTTTCAAATCGGCTGCATTATTCAGAATGTCGGGACGATGAAGGCCATTTCCGATGCTTTCCGTTTAGGAAAACCGCTGATCGACCGGCCGCTCACCCTTTCAGGCGGAGCATGTGAAAATCCGCTCAATGCAATTGCTCCGATCGGCACGTGTATCGGCGACCTGATTCCCGATGTGATACGCTTAAAGCCGGGTGTAACCAAGATTATTTCAGGCGGCCCGATGATGGGCTTCGCAATGAAAAGCGCCGATTTCCCCGTGCAAAAAAACACATCGGGCGTTTTGTTTTTAACACGGGAAGAAGTCAATCTTGATGAAGAGAGCCCCTGTATCGGCTGCGGGAAATGCGTAACGCATTGCAGCTGCCAGTTGTCGCCTGTTCTTATGGTACGTGCGCTCAAAGCGAATAAACTTGATGACGCAGTCCGGTGCGGTCTGATGGATTGCGTTGAATGCGGTATCTGTTCCTATGTTTGTCCGGCGCGGCTCAAGCTCGTACAGCGGTTTAAAGTCGGCAAGCAGCTTTTACGTGAAGCAAAGCAGAAAGAAGCGGCAAAGGCAGCAGCCGCGCAAGGAGGGAAATAATCTATGGGCGAATCCGATAAAAACGAAGTGTTTCTTTCTCCGGCGCCGCATATCGCCAGTCCGGTTACTACCCGGAAATTAATGATACACGTCCTTATTGCGCTTGCTCCGCTTGCTTTGTACGGTATCTACTTATATACATGGGCGGCGCTTCTGCGCATTGTTGTTTCCGTAGCGGTTGCGCTTGCTTCCGAGGCAGGTTTCCGTAAAGCTATGGGAAGAGATATCCGCATAAAAGACGGCTCCGCCGCAGTAACCGGTTTACTGCTTGCGCTGGTATTTCCGCCTTTTATTCCAATTTGGATAGTCGTCCTTTCCGCCGTCTTTGCCGTTGTTGTTGCAAAAGAATTTTTCGGCGGGCTTGGCGCTAATCCTTTTAACCCTGCGCTGGCAGGACGCGCATTTGCGTTTGTCAGTTTTTCCCGTTTGATGACCGCATGGGCGGCGCCGCATCACGGCTTTGATGCAGTCAGTACGGCAACTCCGCTGTCATATCTGAAACCGGCGGAAGGAGCGTTGACTACAGCAGCGGCGGTAGCGGAGAAGATGGGACTTGCTTCATCACATGAAGTGTACCTCAAACTCTTTCTCGGCGATCATGCAGGCTGTATCGGAGAATCCAGTGCAGTGCTCATCCTCATCGGTTTTGTCTATTTGCTGTTCAATAAGGTCATTGAATGGCACATTCCCGTCTCAATGGTTGTTACGACTGTGCTGGTAAACATGCTGGCAGGTATTGATCCGCTGCTGACGCTTTTAAGCGGCGGTCTTTTATTCGGCGCCGTATTTATGGCTACCGACTATGCCACCTCTCCCGTTACCCTGAAAGGACAGATCATTTTCGGCATCGGCTGCGGTTTGATTACTGCGCTTATGAGACTTTTTGCCGGAATGCCGGAAGGGGTTATGTATAGCATTTTAATTATGAACTCGGTCGTTACGTTCTTAAACAGACTGCTTCCGCGTAAATACGGCTATGTGAAGCCGCCGCGGAAAACAAAACCGGCAAAGGAGGGAGCATAATGAAACAAATGATGAAATTATCCGTTATGCTGGCGCTGTATACGGTAGTCGCATGTCTTGCTCTTGCGGCAGTCAATATGCTGACTGCTCCCCGCATTCAAGCTGCGAAAGAAGCAAAAACAAAAATTGCGCTTCAGGCAATCTTTCCGGACGCGGATGAGTTCCGTCCCGTTACCGAGGGAATGCCGAAATCGGTTGATAAAGTCGCTTTCGGCGATACCTATATTGCATTGCAGGGCGGTAAACCAGCCGGAATTATCGTAACAGTCAGCGGACATTCATACGATCAGGCAACCATTCTTACCGGTATCGATATGGAAGGAAAGCTGAAAATGATTCAGTTTTTAGTATTGACCGATTCTCCCGGAATCGGCACAAAGGCGAAGGACGAACCGTTTATCGGGCAATTCCGCAATAAACCGGTTACCGATGCTTTTGCGCTCGGCGGCGATGTTCAGGCAATTGCCGGAGCTACGATTACCTCAACAGCTGTTACCCGTATGGTAAAAATTGCCGTTAATGCCGCTGTTTCCTATATGAGCAGTCAAGGTATTGCCGGTTCCGGCAGCGGAAACTGAGAGGAGCGCTGGTATGAAAGAGTATGTACGCATTTTTACTAATGGGTTGGTAAAAGAAAATCCGCTTATCATGTTGATGATAGGGCTTTGTTCCGCCCTCGCTATTACGACTTCCGTTGCAAACGGGATTGGAATGGGCCTTGCGATGACATTTGTTATCGTGTTGAGCGAAGTGATTATCAGTATTTTCAGGAAATTTATTCCGAAAGATATTCGCATCCCTATTTTTATTATTGTTATCGCATCCTTTACAACGATTGTAGACCTTTTAATGCAGGCGTTTTTACCGGAACTTTCCGAATCGATGGGAATTTTCATTAAACTCATCGTTGTTAACTGTATTATTATGGGACGGGTTGAATCCTTTGCATCAAAAGAATCGGTGGGAAAATCGCTTGCAGATGCATTCGGCATGGGCTTAGGTTTTACTTGGGTACTGGTCGTTATGTCCGCCATACGGGAGCTGCTGGGCAGCGGTACCGTACTCGGCGTCAGTATTATCCCGGAAGATTTTTTGATTAAATTCTTTGCGAATTCTCCCGGAGGATTTTTTGTTTTCGGTCTCCTGATTGCGCTGACCTATTTGGTACAAGATCAGATAAAGCAGCGGAAAATAAAGAAGGCGGCTGCGTTAAAAGCCGCTGCAGCACAGGAAGCTGCAGCATCCATCACTACACCTGCAACGGAGGAGCCTCAGAATGGAACTGTTTAAGATTTTTCTTGCCGCCGTCTTTGTAAAGAATATTGTTTTTATCCGATTCCTTGCGCTCTGTTCATTTGTCGGTATGACCGCTGATGTAAAGAAGTCCACCGGTATGGGATGGGCAGTATTATTTGTTACGGTTATTGCAACGGCTGCGACCTATCCTTTGTATAAGCTCGTTCTTGCGCCGTATGATCTCGGCTTTTTGCAAACTTTGCTTTTCATTTTGGTAATTGCAAGTTTGGTTCAGCTGGTGGAGTTCTACCTGAAAAAATCGGCGCCGGCGCTCTATTCCGCAATGGGCGTGTATCTGCCGCTTATCACGACAAACTGCGCAATCTTGGCGGTTACGCTTGATGTTATTTCAGCCGACTATACCTTTATTCAATCTATGGTATATTCGATCGGCGTTGCGCTGAGTTATATGCTGGCAATGGTGCTGTTTGCGGGCTTGCGTGAGCGTATCGACATTGCGCCGATACCTAAGTACCTTAAAGGAACGCCGATTTTATTTGTTGCGGCGGCTCTGTTGTCTTTGGCTTTCGGCGGCTTTGCAGGTATGATTTAAAGGAGCGTAGGTAGAGAGTATGCAAACGATTATTTTAACGCTTATTGTTTCATTGGTTTTATCATTATTGATAGGTTTCTTGTTAGGCTTTTTCAAGCGGTTGTTCTACGTAGCGCCTGACGAGACGGTAGAAAAAATCCGCGAGGTGCTGCCGGGCGCAAACTGCGGAGCATGCGGTTTTCCGGGATGTGACGGCTTTGCAGCCGCTGTTGCAGGCGGTATTGCGCCGGTGAACGGCTGTTCGGTCGGCGCCGGCCCCGTTGCTGCAAAAGTAGGCGCTATTATGGGCGTTTCTGCGGATGCGGAGGCAAAAGTCGCCGTTTTGCTCTGTCAAGGATCGCACGACGTCTGTAAAGAAAAAGCCGATTATGTCGGCGTCAAGACCTGCCGCGCTGCAAAAATTTCGGTAAACGGGCTGCGCGAATGCGACTGGGGCTGCATCGGATTAGGCGACTGCGAAATGGCCTGTCCCTTTGACGCTATCCATGTGTGGGAAGACGGCATACCGCATGTCGATTATGAAAAATGTACCGGCTGCGCGGTGTGTGTCGCTACCTGTCCTCAGCATATTTTAACCACCGTGCCGACTGTGCGGACAGGTTCCATTGCGCTCTGTTCATGCCGAAACCCGAAAAAAGCCGTCATTATGAAAAATTGTAAACGCGGCTGTATCAAATGCATGAAGTGCGAAAAAAATTGTCCGAAAGGCGCTATCAAAGTCATCAACGGGATTCCCGAAGTCGATTATGAGCTCTGCGATTCCTGCGGCATTTGTATAAAGGGCTGCCCGACAAAAGTATTGGCTCTTGTACAAGATAAAGTTGCCGTGCAGTCGCCGTGCAGCGCATGTCAGGCATGTTAGATACTATGCGGAGCGGCGTTGTCTGCATTATCGGCCGTCCCTCAGCGGGAAAGTCGACTTTTTTAAACAGTGTCTGCGGCGAAAAAGTTTCGATCGTATCGCCGCTGCCGCAGACAACGCGCAGTTCCGTCCGCGGTATACTCACCGCAGGTATGGGGCAGATTATCTTTCTTGATACGCCCGGCTACCATGTCAGCGAAAAAAAAATGAACCGCCGCTTGCAGGAGATTGCCGAAGCCCGTCTGCGGGAATCCGATGCAGCTTTGTATCTTGTTGATGCAACACGGGCATTCGGCGAAGAAGAACAGGCCGTTTGCGGTCTGCTGAGCGGTATGCAGGAGCGGCTGATTGTCGGTATTAACAAAACCGACAGCAGCGCTGCCTTACCGGGACAAACCGGACTCAGTGTATTACAAGCGCTGCCCGATACCCCGCAAGAGAGAGTGTTTGCTATTTCCGCACAGGAAAAGACGGGGCTTGAGCCATTGCTTGCAGCGCTTTTTGCGCTTCTGCCTGAAGGCGGTTTACTCTATCCCGGCGACTTTTATACCGATCAACCGGTTGATTTCCGCATTGCCGAAATTATCCGCGGACAAGCCATCAGCCGCCTCTATGAAGAAATTCCCCATGCGCTGTATGTCAATATTCAAGATATGGAGATGAAAAAAAACGGAAAAGAGCTCTTTGTCCGAGCGTTTCTCTGCGTGGAACGCGAAAGCCAAAAGGCTATGGTTATCGGTAAAGGAGCGTCCGTCATCAAAGCAATCCGGATGGAAGCCCAAAAAGAACTGTATAAAATCTTTCCATATCGGGTACAGCTTGATTTACAAGTGCGCGTCGATAAAAACTGGCGACAAAAAGACCGTGTGCTGCAGTCGGTATTGCAGGAATAAACCTGTTATCTTGCCGGTATTACTGGAGAATATGCTGCGCCGAAAGGGTATTTCGCCTGCGATGAACATCCTGATGAATTTGCTGTATATGAAGCGGGTTTTCCGTACAAATAATACTTCCTTTGCAATTTATGCTCTTGCGGCAGTCTTTCGTCTACATATTGACAAAAAAATACATATAATTAGAATGCTTCCATTCTAACTGTGCTATACATTGTTGTAAGGAGGAGCTTGCAATGAAAAATGTTTACAAAACAAGGATCTATAGAGTGCTGGTAAATCTTGTGTTCGGCGCTGCTGCGGCCTTGTTTGTTGCCTTTATTGCTTCCATATGGCTTAAAGGCTTTGTATGGTTTTTGCTGATTAGTATCGGCGTGTTCGCTGCATATATCTGGCTGGTAATTATCGATAATATGATCGTCATAGAAACGGAAGATAATGTATTGACCGTAAAACGAGGGAAGAAAATCGATACCTATCCCATAGATACGACAGCCATTCGGGCAAAAACCGTTACGTCGGACGGTGACACGGAATGCTCGCTCTATCTTACCCGTCCGGGCGAAGATGAAGTGCTGATTGACTGCGAATTAATCGGTATTTCGCAATTTGAAAGTTTATTGGATGATTTGGGAATCAATAGAGATTCCGTAACTAAACTGAATACCGGAAACACAGCCGATGATCAACCGGCTCAATTGACAACCGTAAAGGAGCAAACACATGGACACCGTCATTGGTAATGCAAGCTTTTCACATATCTATTATTTTATCCTTCTTCCGATAGGACTGCTTGCCTATTTTGCATTTGCAATCTTTAAAACAAAGAAGGAGAAACAGCGCGTTACAAATTGGCTGAATAAACATCCCGATGCGGTAAAAGTGTACATCAGTAAAACAAGTTCAGTAACCGGTATGCTGGCGAGTGCAGTTCAGCATATAACCGTCAACAGTGTCGACGGGGAGCGTCCGCTCTACTTTAGAGAAAAACTTTCAACCGGTTTCTATGTTACGCCCGGAACCCATATTGTCGAATCGTCTTTTTCAAAAACTCGCCCCGGTTTCTTTTACCGCTCGGTTACAACAACCTACGGTGCAAGCAAACAGGAAATTACGGTAGAGGCTTCCAAATCCTATAACTATTTCTTTAATACGAAAGAAGAAGCCTACGGGTTTGAAGAAATAAACGGAACAAGCGTTTAATATATAAAAAACAGCGGCTGTCTAATCAACACCCCCGTCGCAGAGCACCGGGGTATTATAAGCCGCACGAATCAACAACCCCGACGCGAGCGTCGGGGTATGTTGTTCTCATAAGGTGGTTGCAGTCGGCTTTAATACCCTTCGTTACGACGCAAGCGTCGGGGTATTAAACCCTCCGCACGAATAAAACAGTTGACGCAGGGCTTTCCTTTCAGCATACTACCGGTATGTTAATAGGAAACTGGAACATATGTAATAAACTACGACTGGAAAAACTCATATCGGAAAAAGCATTTTCCAATAACTATGCCGTCTTTGATTGGGACTTTACCTGTATTTTTTTTGATGTACAGGAAAGTCTTTTTTTATATCAAGTCGAGAATCTTTGTTTTAAGATGCCGCCCGAACAGTTTGCCGTTATGATCAGAAGCGGAATACCTCAAGATATTCCGCTAATCGGTTGTGTTAACCACGACGGCATCCCCTTAACCGCAGGCGTACTCTCCTGCGATTTGGACGACCGCTATCGTTTTTTATACGCTAGATATACAGGGCTTGGAGGCCGGTACTCGCTGGAAGCCGTACGGAAAACAGCAGAATATATGGATTTTAAAGCAAAAATACTGCTGTTAATGGCTTTTGCGCCTACGGTTTGTCCGACCGATCTCTCACAATCACTTTGTACCGACATGAGCCTTTCCGAATTGGAAACCGCAGTAGAAACAGCTATTGATGAATCGCTGCAAGAACCTATCAGATCATACACAATAGAATCCCCGCAAGGGATCCGCAGCAGTGCGGGAAGCATTTCGGTTTCCTACCAAAAAGGAGTACGGCTGCAGCCGGAAATACAGGATTTATTCCGCTGCTTACAGGCAAACGGTATTACTGTCTATGTGTGTTCCGCTTCTCAAGAAGACGGTGTTCGAGTTTTTGCCTGTACGCCGAAATACGGCTACTGTTTGAAACCTGAGAATGTATTCGGCAGACGGCGAAAGCGGAACAGCGCCGGTATCTTTACGGGAGAGTTTGACAATTCAATTCCGCAAACATGGAAAGAAGGAAAAGCGGAGGCGATAAAAACGCTCATTGCGCCAAACCATAACGGAAATCCGCCTGTCTTGATTGCAGGCGATAGCGATGGAGATTTTTATATGATGGAGGCCTTTAAAGAAGAGGCTCTTGTACTGGTTTTTGACCGAAACCCTCCAGATCAGGCAAAAATCACGCAATTTATTAAAAAAGGACATGCAGAACAGGGATTGCCCGATGCCTCCGTTATCGTGCAACGGCGGGATGAATCAACCGGCCGTATGATAGCGGAAGTTGAATAATTTTATTCATGCAGAAGGGCTAATCCCCGGCCGCGCCCTTTATCCCTTTTACCGCTGCAGCTGTAAGGCCGGTTCTTGTTTGGTAAAACCGTACACTGTTTTGAGCGCAGCCAGAGGCCCGATAGCTGAAATGACTAAAAAGGTCAAGAGGGCGCACAAAAGAATCCACAGTGCAGGCGGATTTAAAAAAGGCATACTCAAACCGGAGATAATCGCCTGATTAAACAGCAGCACGATCAGACAAGAAAGCGCCGTACCGATACAGCCTCCGGCTGCGCTGACGATCAGCGCCTCGGCGGAAGCAAGCTGCACGAGTTTTTTTCGCGTACCGCCGATAATCCGCAGCATACCGAATTCTTCTTTCCGTTCATTAAAAAGAGATGAAAACGATACCGCAAGCACGATAAACGACAAAAGCCAAAGCAGCGCCATCAACACGTAAATATAGATATTGAGATTCGCAATACCGGCTGAAATATTCGACATCATCCGTTTTGAAATAAGCGGATAAATCTGTTCCCCCTTAAATTCGGTAAGGATGCGCTGGGCAACCGCCTTCACATCGGCGTGCTGCTTTACCTTCACCATAACACTTGAAATCAGATCTTCGTCTTGCGCGACAGGATGCTCCATGATGCGCTCATATTCCTTTGCAAGCCGTTTGGCATTATCAATTGTCATAAACACGGAATTATCAAAGCCCATACCGGTCTTGCCGAGCCGTCCCGCAATGCTGAAAGGCTGATTAAAAAATTTTACTTCGGAATTTGTCGTACCGATAATATTGCTTCCCACCACAATTTGATTGGCAGAAAGCGGCAAACGCACCTGTTTTTCTAGCCACGGTTTAATATTGAAATCGGAATCAAAGTCGATGCCGATTACTTGCAGCGGAAACGAGCAGCATCCGGCCGATAGGGTTGCAATAAACAGCTGCGGAGAGGCCAGCTCAACCCCCTCGATTTTTTTGAGCCGATCGACAGCATCCGCTTTAAAGTAAAAGGTGTTCGGCTCGCCTCGAAGAAGAGCGCTTTCTATTTTTGAATCATAGCCTTGCGGCACGACGATAATATCGGCGCCCAAGCGGTTTGATAGCGACTGCATACCGCCGTTTAAACTTTTTACCAGAAAACTGCCGCAAAAAAGACTGAATGCCAGCACGGAAGTAAGCACGATTAAGCTGACCGTCCTAAAAGGCTTACGGCGGATATTCAATTTTGCAAGTTCAATGACCGTTAGTTTTGTACCGGAACCGCTCATACTTACTTCACCGCCTCAGATGCTTGTTGTAACGCAATGCCGACCGCATTCTGAAACAGCCGGTACGAGACCGTCGCTCCGGCAATAGCGTCAACCTCATCAAGCTGCTGCGTTTCCACTAATCGGGGCCCGTACTGCGCCGCCTTTTCTATAGAAGCCTGAGCAATCCGATACAATCCCGCATTTTTAATAATCCCATCGGTTTTACCGTAATCTTCGTCTTTTACGGCGCCGTTTTTTTCGTATGAAACAAACGTACAACCGGTTATCCTATCATCTTTAATGGTTACGGTAACTTCCGCAAAGCCCCCCCAATCGTCCTTAATGGAAGAAAGCGCTGTGTACGTACCGTCCGCATACCGGCGGGAGCTTGTACCGGCGGCAGACTCAGACGCCGTTTGCATCGGTTCTTGCATCTGCATTGCCTGCATCTCTTGCTGCTGCGGGCTTTGATCAGCTTGCGATTGCGGCTCCGCTTGCCGGTTTTGTACCGTTTGCGGATCGGCTGCCTGCTGAGTTTTTACTGCCGTATGTTCGGATTTACCGCAACCTGCAATACAAATCGCCGCAAAAACCAATGTAATTGTAAATATATGCAAAATTATCTTTTTCATTCTTAAACTCCTTATATATTTCGTAGAACAGATTTGCTATCCAATTGGATAATTCATACCTTTCATCGCCTTTGCTGTTTCAAGTTTCGTTTGGTATGAGCCACCGAAAAATCCTGCCGTTTTACGTTTCTTAACCGTTAGTATACCACAGCTCCCGCAATTTTGTAAGATACCGCATTGCATCACGTAAAAATCTAACCGGAAAATAGAAACCCTAAGGAAGGGCGCAATGGGGTTAGACATGAAAACGAAAAAGAAATTGAGCGAAGAAACGGCCAAACGCAAACCGGAAATCCCTAAGCATTCCATCCGCGGCATTTCAACAACACGGCCTGCAAAGAATCTCAATAAGCTCATTCCAATCCGCACCTTTTTTGATTCGTGCGGAGGATTCAAGTCCCTGATGAAGGGACTTGAATCCGACTGCAACCACCTTATGAGAACACCATACCTCGCTGCTCCGCGGTGAGGTATGGTGATTGGGATGAACGTAAGCCGGGCTTTTTTGAGGTTGATACCGTTGCCAACTCTTACTCTTACTGATGTTCATTCAGGCTGGACAGAAAACCGTGCCCTTTTAAACAAAGCTCACCGCTTAGCACCTATTTTATAAAATTCCTAGTCAACTTTCTAATTGCTTTTGAAAAAGTTTTTTCAATTTGTGTTTCTACTAATTTTGAAACATATATGGGCGCAACTATACAATAT
>CAJPOL010000028.1 GCA_905372265.1 uncultured Treponema sp.
TGAATATATTATAAAGTTTAGATGTTGTGAAACAATTCAGTATGGAGGAATAGTATGAAGAAACCCATTATGATTTTATGTGCGGCGCTCATTGGGTGTGCCGTATTCGCTATGGGCAAAGGCGAATCTGCAAAGAAGGAAAATATTATTACAATCGGAACTTCGGCTTCGTATAAACCGTGGGCTTATCAAGAAAACGATGAGGTAAAAGGTTTTGAAATCGATGTATGGAATGAAATTGCGAAAAGAAACGGCTTAGAGCTCAAAATGAAATTAGGCAAATTCTCAGGATTGGTGGGGATGCTGGATGCAGGTGAAATTGATTCCGTTGCACATCAAATGTCTATTACGCCTGCACGTTTAGAAAAATATTTGTTTTCAAGCCCTTATGCTTACAGCTATTATGACTTTTTTGTAAAAAAAGGCTCCGATATTAAGACCTTAGACGATTTAAAACAGAAGAGAGTCGGCTGCTGGCTTGGCGGAAACGGGGAAAAAACGTTAAGAGAAATTAATGAAAAATATAATTTAAATCTTGACATTGTTCCGTACGACGGGGCGCCTATGGAACGCGAGGTTTTATTAGGAAGAATCGATGCTTTCTGGCAAGGCGAAGTAAAAACTCTTACCGTGGTAAAGGATGAAAATCTTGATTTAGTCCAATTACAGCAAAAACTTACATATGAAGTAAACGCCTATCCTTTTAGAAAAGATGCTCGAGGGGAAAACTTATCCGCTATGGCAAAACAAACAATAGATGAGATGAGAAAAGACGGAACTCTAAAGAAATTGTCGGAAAAATGGTTTTCAATTGATGTAACTCAAGAAGCAAAACAATAAAGAGAGTGAATAATATAAATTTTGATGTAAGGTTTGCGCTGCATCTTGTTCCGGGAATGTTAAAGTATGCAGGCGTAACCTTACAGCTTTCAATGTTGGCAATAGTATGCGGCCTTGCATTAGCTTTTTTAATTGCATTTATCATTGATGCAAAAGTACCTTTACTGAGTGTTCTTTTTAGACTTTATGTTTCGTTCTTTAGGGGCACTCCGTTAATGGCGCAGTTGTTTTGTTTCTATTTCGGCGTATTGCCTTTAATGGGAACGCTGGTACAGCGGATTTCATCTTTTTCGGCAGCCTTAATAGTACTTTCTTTAGCCAGTTCCGCCTATATGTCGGAGTCCTTACGGGCTGCTTTTTCTTCTATTGAGAAGGGGCAAATGGAAGCAGCCTATTCGGTCGGTATGACCTATATGCAGGCTATGCGCTTTATCATTTTACCGCAAGCAATAAGAGTTGCCCTACCCACTTTGTTCAGCAGTTTTATCAATATTATTAAAGACACCTCTTTGGTTTTTGCGATAGGAGTTAAAGAAATGATGGCGCAGGCTCAACTGGAAGGTTCGTCAGGTTATAGATACTTGGAAGCATACGTTTGTGTCTTATTTGTTTATTGGGCTATTACTGCAATTCTGGGTAAACTCCAAAAACGGCTTGAAAAAAAATTCAGTAAAGGAGTAGGTCTTGACGGATAATACATATAGAAGGATACTTCTAAAAAATCGGTGTGTACTTTTTGCAAGATATTCAAAAAAATAAGAAGACTATAATGCTTAAAATAAAGAACTTGACTGTAGAATTTAACGGTAAAGCGGTTTTAAACAACTTTAGTTTAGAAGTAAAAAAAGGTGAAACGGTTGTTATTATCGGTCCTTCCGGTACCGGAAAATCCACTTTATTACGGTGCATAAATTATTTAGAAAAACCCAAAAAAGGAACGATAGAACTGGGCGGAGTTTATGCCGATTTTTCTAAAATAAATAAAGAAACAATATTCACATTAAGAAAACGCTCCTCCATGGTCTTTCAATCTTTTAACCTCTTCAATAATTTAACCGTAAAAATGAATATCGTAAAACCGCTTACCGTTGTTTACGGATTTGAAAAAGAAAGAGCGGAACAAAAAGCGCTTCAGTTGTTAAAAAAAGTCGGTCTGCTTGAAAAAGCTGATGAGTATCCTAACAAATTATCCGGCGGACAAAAACAGCGAGTAGGCATTGTTCGAGCGGTTGCCATTAATCCCGGTATCATTTTATTTGATGAACCGACTTCCGCACTTGATCCTGAGCTATCCGGCGAAGTACTGAATGTAATAAGAGACCTTTCAAAAGAGCATATGACGCTCTTGATCGTTACACATGAAATGCAGTTTGCCCGGGAGATTGCAGATAGAATTATTTTTATGGAAGACGGCTCTATTATTGAAGAAGGTTCTCCTGAAAAAATATTTACAGATCCCGACAACCCTAGAACGAGAGAATTCATTACGAGCTCGTTTTAGAGTTCGAGGAATTCTTCTTTTACTAAGAACATCTGATACGATTGCCCTGACTCTTTGTTGTACTCAGTTGACACATTCCGCTATTTTTCTGTATAGTTCCTTGAAAAATAAATGACGGTATCGTCAGTTAAGGAGTTGTTATGACGGATAAACGGGAAGAGCTTATCAGCGGCAGCATTGTTAAGCTCATGTTTAAATTAGGTATACCGGGCATTATCGGAATGCTGGTTATTAGCTTGTACAGTTTTGTCGATGCAGCGTTTGTCGGACGGTATGTCGGTGAAAAAGCGCTCGGCGCAATTAGTGTCGCCTATGCATTTACACTGATAAATAACGGTATTGCAGTACTTATCGGAATAGGCTCCGCATCGGTTTTATCGCGGGCTATCGGCAGGAAAGATCAAAAAACGATCGATTCAGTTATGGGAAATGTGCTTGTTCTAACCGTGCTGCTGTCATCGATTGTAATGGTTGCCGGATATGTTTTTGCGCCGCAGCTTTTACGCCTCATCGGGGCAGAAGGAGAAATGCATTCATTGGGCGTACAATACTTGCGTATTGTGTACCTCGGCTCCATTTTTGTGAACTTTGGACAGGCTTCGAATATGGTCTTGCGCGGAGAAGGTAGAATTACCCTTGCCATGATTATCATGGGGTCAGGCGCTGTTTTGAATATTGCTTTGGATGCTCTGTTTATCATTGTATTTAAGCAAGGCATTGCCGGCGCTGCCGTTGCAACGGTTATTTCGCAAGCGGTTTTTGCATTCGTAAGCTTTTTCTACTTTTTGTGTTTCAGTAAAAATGTCCGCTTTAAAACATTTGCATTGGATAAAGCAATTGCTGGAGAAACGGTTGCAATCGGGATGTCTGCAATGATTATGCAGATACTTTCGTTGGTACAGCAAACGGTGATGTATGCAACGCTCAAAAAGTACGGCGGAGAAGATCAGGTGGTGCTGATGGGCGCATTCTTCCGCTATCTGATGTTGAGCTTTATTCCTCTCTGGGGATTAAGTCAGGGCTTTCAGCCCTTTGTCGGGACGAACTTCGGAGCAGGGCTCTTTGATCGGGTAAAAAAAGGTACCGGTTGGTTTTATGCTTTCGGGACCGCGCTTGCGCTGCTTGCATGGGGATTATTTTTGACAATCCCCGAAAAAGTGCTGGGTCTGTTTATCGATAATCCGGCTCTCGTAGCGCAGGGAAAAACAGACGCAATCATTGCCATGCTGATATTTCCGGCCCTAGCGATTATGATACTAAACATAACGCTTTTTCAAGCTATCGGAAAACCGAAGCCTGCCGGTATGTTAGCGATTTCCCGTCAGCTGGTGCTCTTTGTGCCTGCCGTACTTATTTTGCCCCGATTTTTCGGCGCGCGCGGCGTATGGCTTGCCATGCCCATTGTTGACGGCATTATCGTGATTCTCTCTGTTATTATTATGCTACAGGTATTTGCAAACGATTTAAGTAAAAAACCGGAAGCGGACGCTAAAAACGCATAGCGTTTTTCCGTATGCAGCCGCCGTCTGTGTTGCGGCGGCTGCGACTGACGGGAAACAGTTTATTCTATAACCAATCCGTTTTCAAAGATATTGACAGCCCGCTCCATCGCATCTTTTTCCTCTTGCGATTTTGGACTAACACCCTCTAACGCATTTTTTATCTGTGTCTTAATGATCTTGTCCATAACACTCTTAGGAATAGTGTACAATGCATAATAAGTAAAGGATTCTTCCGAGACATCGCCGTCTTCGTTAAAATAGCGATCCTGCGTCCAGAATTCCGCTTCCTGCCGGATGCCGGAAACGGAAACATTCGCCATCGTTTCCGCAGCGCGGATAACCGCCTGCCCGACTGCATCCAAATTATCGGTTGCAGTAGCCGCTGCTTTCTGCTTCATGCGGACACCGGCCATTTGAGCCACCTGTTGAGGCATATCCAAGCTCTGGGTAATAGAGCGGACACCTTCAAGGCTCTTCCCTCTCGGCGAAATGAATTTAAAGACATAGACATCGGCGTTTTCTTTTCGGGCTTCAAGCTCCCGAACTTCCATAGTAACCCAATCGGGCACTTTCTTGCCGAATTTTTTATCTTTGTAATCAATCATCTCCGGTGTTGTCTTCCGCGCTCCGGCAGTAGAAGCGCACGAGACAAGAAGCGAAACAGCGCACAAGATTAATGCCGCCGTCGGCATTGCTTTTAAGACATATTTTTTCATTGTCTTTCTCCTTAAAATAGAAGTTCTATAATCACTCCGCGCCGTGAACGGCACGGATGACTACTTACTGTTATATCCGGTTTTCACTATAGCGATATGTACTACAATCCCGAACGGAATACCAGCGTTTTACCGCGTATCATAATGAGCTCCATACCGGTTAAGCCCGGGACAGCTTCCGCAGCAGCATAAATGATATCTTCCATATCTTCAACCGTACCGAAATACTGTACGGCATATTTTGTCTGGGCTGCGGATTGATTCATAACCCGAATTGTTTCAACCTCATTTTTCAGCTTTGCTCTGAACCGGCTCATTAATTTGCTGTCCGCAGTATTATTGATAACAAGTTCATAGCGGATTCCTTGCCGGTAATCCCGCTCCAATGCTTTTTTCGATTGATCGACTGCGCTTGCCATCGCTTTAAAAACCGTCGATTTGAGCGCATTCTGGGCTGCGGAATCCGCACTTGAACGGTCAAAGGTTTTTGGACTTGCGTAGGGAACGGATCCAAGTAATTCGCCGGTCGAAGGATTATACATTTTCAAGTTTATTTCAGCTTTGCCGAAATAACCGCCATTTTCGGTTCCGCCTTGTACAAAACCGTCGATTTCAATATAGACATCGGCGCCGAGTTTCTGCGCAATCCACTGTACCAGCGTCAAATCGGCGGTTTCCGGTTCCTGCTTGAATAAGGCGGCGCTGTCTTCTTTCAGTTTTTCAACGGCCGCATAGTCAACAGCACGCAACCCGTTGTCGAGCAAGTATTTATTGGCCATCGCAACGGCGGAGCGGGAAAACACATTTTCCGATTTTGCATGGTCGCTCGGAACAACCATATACAGCATTCCGTTCATATAGGATTCGAGAAATTCAGTGTTTTTACCGCCGGATAGTGAAGCGGTACGCTGCTGTTGTGCCGCTGTTATTGCACCGCCGTTTTGCCCTCCGCTGCCGGATTCCGAACCGGTTTTATGCGTGAGCGATATGCCCTCTGCCAGCAGAACGCTCATAACGGTATTCATTTTTACCGGTATCCGGATTTCGCAATAGACGCCGCGGTATGTTTCTTCCCGTTTTGTGATACTCACATATTCATTTTCTACAAATCCCTGCGGAGCGGTATCGGCATAAAGTATCGGAGTGAGCCTATCATGATGCTGCATTTCTTCCGTACTGCCGATAATATCGATAACCGCAGTCTTTACGGCGTTCATCTTAGCCTGATTCAAAGCGATTAAAAAGGATGCGCCTTCTCCGGCGCCCGGATATATCGGATTGGTTCCCCTGTATTCCGCCACCTCCGGCACCGAAGCGCAGGATGCCGCGACTAGCACGAGCGCTGCGCCGTATAATCCGTACAATTTTTTCATTTTTTTGCTCCTCATATTTGTATATCTTCTGTCCTCTCTGCTAAGCAGTCTATAGCCGCTGCGTAATGCCTAAAAACGCATACACATTCAGATGAGAATAAAACATGTTCCAGCTATAGTCTTGTATACGGGACAAATCGGAGGCAGCAAGCTCTCCTTTCCGGTATAAAGAATCGCCTGCTGTTCGAACATTCGTTAGACTTTCCATGTAGCCGACTCCGGCGGAAAAATTCAGCGACCATGTGCGCGACATGATATATTCTACCGATAGGATCGCCCGTCCCCCGATATGCCATGCATAGGCTGTCTTTTCATACCATTTTTCCTCTTGTTTAGTTTTTTTAGCGGACAGCGCTGACGAATCGGCAGGATTTGCATGAACCGCCATCGCCGACACGCAAAAGTGCAGCTCAGGCGTTATCTTAAACCGCGAGGCATAAAAATTATAAAGGGTTATCCCAATATAACTTGTTCCTGCAGAAAAAGGATTGAGAGGACGCGAACGCATTACCGGATGTATCGATTGTTGGATAGTGTATTCATATCCCATTAAAAATCCGACATGAAAAGGCAGATCATACGAAAACCGCATACCGAATCCCGGCTGCACCGGCAGATAGTTGGATGCTCCCGTTGTCCCCGTTCCGGTAACCGGAATAGTAACGCCGGTATACAGCTGGAAATCAAGTTTTTTCCGCGGCCGTTCCTTTACCGAATCGCCTTCAACAATCGGCTGTGTTGCATACACGATAGTACCAATGGAGAACACATCATGCACTTCGGTAACGATGAAAAAGCCTACCTCGGTAGAGGATTGCAAACCGCCTATAAACACCGGTTTTTCGATGCTGAATTCATCGCCGGGTTTTATCCCCATGTCATGGCCGAACTGTATCGTAACATTATTCCGTCTTCGGTCAACGGCAATGATACCGCTTTTCAGCGCAAATTCAGGCTCAGACTGTATCGCATTGCGGACAGCTATTCCCATTGCCTCGACTGCATTATCAACGGCCGTCTGCTTATCTTGCCTGAATGTTTGTACGGAAAGCGGAAAAACCCGTTGCCCCTTTTGTCCTGTCCCGTCTATAATCGTCAAAGAACCGTCAATGGTTATTTGCCAATACGCTTCTATAACCGTGGTGCCGTTTTTTTGTTTTTTTTCATAAATAATTTCTTCATCATAATAGGAAATTGAGGGAACAAATACGAGAAAACTGCCGGTAAGTTTTTCCCAATCGGCACGGGTAAATGCCTCTTCTCCTGCCAGCACTGTGGTGGAAACTTCAACTTGCGCTTCTTTGCTTTCTTTAATTTTCCGAATGAACGACTCAACATCGGCGGAGCGCATACGATTCTGCATACCGATAACATTAAACCGCTTAAATGACGCTATGGCAACGGAAATCGCTTGATCGATCCGCGCCGTTAATCCATTCGGCATATAGTAGCCTTCCGAATACAGAGGAAATATCGCTACATCTTTTTTTTCGCTCACAACTTGAGAAAAGAGAAGCATGTTCCCTGACAGAATAAGAAGAAAGAAAGAGAAAGCCGCTTTTTTTATTTTCATTGTTTTTAAATATCCCATTTTGGCGGTTATTGTCAATAAAGGGAAAAACACGGTACAATAGAGCAATTTCTTTCTATGCAATGGGGATGTGATAAACGATTATGAATGCAAAATTGAAAATAAGCATATTAGCCGGTACAACAGTAGTGTTAGGCCTGATCACCGCCGGAATATTTTTAAAGATTGCGCAGCCGGCTGACACGCTTGAACAGTATATGGTACGGCTTGAGGGTATAGAGCGTAATATCCTGTCCATCCGCGGTATCTTTTACCGATACGCAGCGGAACAACGGCGCATTCCCGATTCACTTATTGAAGCCTTGCAAGAGACTGAAGCTGCTGTACGCAGCGCTGACGCAGGGCTGCATGGTATGCAGCAAAAAGATGCCTATATGCAGACAGCCTTTTCCGCATACCGGTCATCGTTACAGTCTTTAACCGGCGAATACAACCGATTGACCGACGAATATAATCAGTTCGGAGGCGCTGCCGTCAAACCGCTTACTGCATCTCAAATTGAAAAACTTGAAAAAACAGACAATGCCCATAACGCCGCTTTTACGGCAGTCTATCAGGCATGTACAAAAATGCTGACCCGCCGCCGAAATCAATCAGCCGCGCTTTCGGCAGTACTGATTACGGTAACATGGTTTTTCGGGCTATGGATTACGTGGCTGCTAGCGGCAGCGGTGTATCATCTGCTGCTTGCCCGCACTGCAAAGAAACATATCATATTGAAAGCGCTCCCCAAAACCGATAGAGCGGAAACAAAAAACGGCGATACGGAAATGCCGCTCACTTCAGCGTTTACGGCAGCGCAGGGGGCTGCTGCGCCGTATAGCGCTGCTGCAAATGGATATGGAACACATCGCCGCAGTCAAACCGTACCGGACAATACCGCAACCGTACCGGAGATGCATGGCACAGCAGCCGATATCAATGCGTATACTGCTTCCGCATATCGGAACGAAGTAGCCTATATCGAAAAAAATGCGCTTTTGGAACAAGATATTGCCGATTTGCGGCGAAGCTACGCTTCTTTGCAGGAAAATCACGCAGCATTGCAAACATCGTATGAGGAGCTGCAAACATCGGCTGCCGACCGGTCTATCCACCATAAAGAGGCGGCAAGCCATCTCAAAACAATGCTGTATTCGGTACAAGAAGCAGCGGATCAGCGTAAAGACGATACCGAAACGGTAAAAAAACTGATAGAAACATTTCAGTCCGGCCGCCGTTTATTCAAAACGACCCATGAGCACATGCAGTACATAATTCAAAATGTTTCAAAAATTCGCGAAATGTCGGAAATTATCGAAACCATTGCAGAGCAGACCAAAATGCTCGGTATGAATGCCGCCATCGAAGCTGCCCATGCAGGCGAGGCCGGCAAAGGCTTTGCCGTTGTTGCGGAAGAATTAGGCCGTCTTGCCGCTGCTGCCTTGGAAAGCTCCCATGATATTGGCGGCACTCTCACGGAAGTCGTAACGGCAATAAACGGTGTCGGCGTAACAAGCGATGAGTTAGATAAGGAATTTGAGAAGATTCACGTACAAACGGATTCTATTTATGCCTCGTTCACTGAATTTTCAGCGCGGATGGAAAAGACCGGTCTGGACGCAAAAACGGCATTGTCGGAATTTTCAGATTCATAACAACCGCCTATCATGAAGGATAACCGATTCCTATGCAGCTCTTTTGCGGCTTCTTGACTTTCTTTAAGAAATCACTACTATGAGCGCTACGATAATTTCCTGCATTTATCTTATCCGGAATTGTTTACTCTTAAAAATTGTTAGTAACATCTTAAAATGTTATGTATGAAATACCTCAATGCGGGGTATGCTGCATACATGTCAGCGCATGCATATTCGGGAATGCTTTGCCCGAATACAAAACTGCCGGTAGTAGGCACACGATAAGGAGTTTGTCATGGTAACACAAGAAGAAATTGAAGAAGCATTAGCGCTATTGCGCCCGCGGCTGCAAGCTGACGGCGGGGATGTTGAGTTTGTTTCGCTGTCGGAGGATGGAGTTGTGTCCGTCCGCTTAAAAGGCGCATGCGGATCATGTCCGATGGCGTTGATGACGCTCAAAATGGGTATTGAGGCTCAGCTCAAAGAGTCATATCCCGATATTAAAGAGGTCGTATCGGTATAATATGTGGAGATTACTCTCCATTCAACAACTTAATTCTATGCTTTTAAGGAATGCTGCTTTGAATAGAAAAATATTATTTTTAGGGTGCGTGTATGCCGTTTCCGTTATGGGGCTGTGTGCTGCCGGCAAAAAAGATATTGATACCCGCACGCCTGAAAAAAACGAAAGCTGGACGGAATCATTTGATGTTTCAGCGAAAAAGAAAGGGAAGTATAACGTTCTGGTAACGGCGGAAGATACGGCGGGTAATACCGGAATGGCGGGGCCGTTTAATATGTACATTGATCCGCGTTCCGATTTACCGATCGCTTTTATCAATAATCCGCTGAAAAACATGTGCATTACCGGCTCTTTAAATGTTTCCGGCACTTGTTTTGATGATGACGATGTCGATCATGTCGAAGTTGCACTGGACGGGGGCGAAGCCGTCCGCGCTGATGGAAAGCAGTTTTGGTCGTATTCGTTCGAAACCGACACCTTAGAAGAAGGCGCTCATCAAGTTGCCGCATGGGGTATCGATATAAACGGCGTAAAAGGCGAGGCATATACGGTAGTCTTTCATTTTAACCGGCATACGCCCGAAGTAACGGTAACAAACGTTGAACCCGGAGCGCTCTTATCGGGACGTAAAATGCTTGCCGGAACAGTTAAAGACGGAAATGGGGTTAAGCAGCTGCTCTATTCTTTGGATAATGGAAGCACTTATCTCCCGCTTACGCTTAAGCACGATAAAAAGAACAATGTGTCGCGTTTTAAGCTGACTATTGATACGCGGAGCATGTCAGACGGGCCGCTGTTGTGCTGGTTTAAAGCAATTGATAAACTCGGATTCGAGGGCATTTCCACATTCCTGTATTTCATTGATAACACACCTCCGGTTGTAGACTTCTCGTATCCGCCCGAATCGGAACCATGCGGAAGCGTATTTTCCATTGCCGGTTCCGCCTCCGACACAGTCAGCCTTGAATCCCTTTCATGGAAGATGGGCAGAGAAAGCGGTTCGTTTGAACTGATAAAAGGAAATCCGTATTGGACAAAAGAATTCGATGTCAGTAAATCGTCAGGTAAATCTCAAACGATTGAGATTACTGCAAAAGACGCAGCAGGCAATACGACAAAGGTAAAACGCCGGATCAGTATTGATAAAACAAAAAATCTGCCTCAAGCGGAAATCACGTTACCGACAGCCGATAGCATCGAAGGCAACAAGATTTATTTTGCCGGTACGGTTAAAAATGTAACCGGACCTGCGGAGATACGGTATAAACTGGACAAAAACGGCGAACAATCACTGCCGGTTCCTTTAGGTATCTTCGGTATAGATATTGACGGTTTAACTGCCGGTAAACACACGCTGACCGTCTATGCGGTGAATGCACAAGGGATAAAAGGCCCTGCACAGACGGTATCTTTTACTTCAATGGGGGCAAAGCCCGCTATTACGCTCGAAAAAAAAGGCAGCGCCGTGTTTGTACAGACTATTTCCCTTAAAAAACGGATGCCGGTTTCGATCACCGTTACATCGGAAAACGGTTTGGCATCGGTTTCGTATGCGGTCGGATCCGGCTCGGAAACTCCTGCCGTTATTAAACACGGGGCATCGAATACCGTCATTAAAATTCCATCGGATACCGCTTTCACCGATGCGGTTACGCCCATCACCGTAAGCGCTGCCGATATATACGGCCAAACATCCCGGCAGACTATTTTGGTAGAATTGCAGGATAGCAATTCAGCGCTGTTTCTCTGGGCTCAGGGCACCACAACCTCAAGCGGCGCGGTTATTATGAGCCCAGACACTCCACTGACGGGCGTGTATCATCCTGCGGAAGGGACTGAAATAGCAACGGTTACTGTTGAAGGGGATTCTTCCGCTTTTACCGTGTCGCATTCAGGCAGCATCATCACGCTTACAGCGCTTTCTTCCGGTTCGTATCAGAATGTGCGGGTTACGGTAACCGATAGCGCCGGTACGGCTGTTACATCGGAGGGCATCGATATTCTGGTTGACAACGGCGCCCCGGCCATTACGCTTGAAGGAGAAGCCGAACCGCGCCCCATTAAGAGCGATATTGAACTGAAAGGAACCGTTTCCGATGATGCCGGTGTTGCATCGGTCTCATACACGGTCGGTTCTACCGTATACGAGGGGCTTTCGCCGTCGTTTACCCGGAAGATCGAAATTTCCGATTTGCCGGACGGGCTTATTATGGTCGGTGTTCATGCAACGGATGCTATCGGGAACAAAACTTCCGAGTACCGGATTTTTTACAAAGCGCTTACCGGCCCCCAAGTTTCCATGATATTCCCTAAAGAGGGCGATAAAGTAAACGGTTCGATTTTGACAGGCTTTACGGTTGCCGATCCTTTCTTGCTGGAAAAGGCGGAATATAAAGCGGCCGGAAGCGACTCTGCTTGGGAACCGATGGATATATCATCGATTATCAGCCGGTTGATAGGAAGCGCTGCCGACCCGATCGGAAAAGGAATGCAGTTCCGGTTTACCGATAAAATAGGCAACGTTACGGTATACAATGATTATCACTTTGAAATAGATGAAGAGGCCGATAAACCGCATATTGATGTTCATGTTCCGGCAGAGGATGAAATATTGGTACGGGATTTCGATTTATCCGGCATGGTGTATGACGATGACGGTGTTTCGAAAATCTTTTACCAGATAGATGATCAACCGGCACAGGCAATTGAGACAGCACATAATTTTTCCATTCCGTTTAAGATTTCGGATTTCTCCGATAATGAGCATACGATTTCTCTCTATGCAGAGGATATTTACGGTGTTAAAAGCAATGTATTTAAACGGAAAGTCCGCATATCGCTGAGCATACCGTCAGGAACCATAGAATCGCCCGGGCCGACTGAAATGGTAAAGGATATGATTTCTATAAAAGGAACAGCCAGCGATAAAAACGGTATCTCCGCAGTCGCCATTTCACTTGATAACGGAAACACCTATAATAAAGCGGAAGGGGCGGACTCGTGGCACTATAATCTGAATACGCATGGGATTAGTGACGGAACCTATGTTCTTTTTGTCAAGCTCCTTGACACCTACGGGCAGGAATCGATTATCTCCAGCCTTATTACCATCGACAACACGCCTCCGGAGATGCTGTTTGAGTATCCTTTTGCCGGAGGAAAGTACGATACCGTATTGCCGGTCTCCGGACAGGTACATGACATGACTGCCTTACAGACCGTATCGCTTACTATCAAAGGGTTACAGGGACAAACAGTACCGTCGCATTTTACGGATATGGTTCTGCCGCACAACTTACTGGTATCTCAGCGATTGGATATCTCCGAATGTGCCGAAGGATTCTACAACCTTGAAGTGAGAGGTATCGATCAAGCGGGAAACGTTACCAATGTTGCGCGGAATTTTGAAATTACGCATAACACAAAAACAAGTAAAATTGAGCTTTTGTATCCGCTTGACGGAGAAACGGTAACGGGCGAGTTCAACTTTTACGGGCAAATCGGCGGTATTACCTATCCCGAATCGGTAACATTAGTAATCGATGGGCGGGAACACACAACCGGCGCCGTGTCTCCGACGGGTTACTTCAACTTTAGACTTACCCCTGAGGATGTTACTGAGGGAATCCATAAGCTATCCGTACAGGCAGTGCTTGAAAAAGGGAACCGCGAAACGTCTGTAGAGCATACCGTTATCTATAAGCCGCTCGGCCCATGGGTTACGATTGACAACTTTGCCGTTGGAGATTTCGCGGTTGACCGGCCATATCTACGGGGCACCGCAGGATATAGCCTGTCCGATGCGGAAAAAGAACTGCTGGGAGATAAGAGTACGCCTGTTGAAGTTCGCACTGCAATCCAAAGCAAGAGAGTAGCAGCTGTCGAAATCAGCTTTAACAACGGTAAGACTTTTAAGCGGGTTCGCACGAAAAAAGAAGCATGGCGGTACCGGCTGGAAACCGGCGATATGACAGAAGGCAATCACTTCATTCTTGTACGTGCAACAATGGCGAATAATGAGGTTGCCGTATGCCGTACTATTGTCAGTGTCGATAAAACCGCGCCGAAGGTACGGCTGATTACTCCTACTGAAGGCGGTATCTATAACGAAGCGATAATCTATGCCGGTTTTACGAGTGACAACGTCAACGTTGCTTCCGTGAACATGGCATTGCGCAAAGGCGATAAGTTTTTATATGAGGTGCCGAAGGCTTTCCGAGGGCTCCATTTTGAACTCGGCTTATTGGGAGCAACGCTATGGAACATGGGCTTCGGCCTCAGTTTTTTTGACAGTAACGTAAAAATACAGCTGCACTACGGCCAGATGCTGTCATCCCAATGGAATGCGGTAGGATCAACCGAGGTAAATCAAACTAAACGGTATGGCGGGCATGTGTTTAGTACTAAAATCCTTGCAAATATATTTGAGCTGCCGTTTGCCTCATTTGCAGGGCCTGACTTTGCATGGCTTTATATGACGGGCGCGCTCGGCGCGAACTTCTCTATTTTTACAGAAACACAGAGTAAAAAGGCGCAGGTTTTGTCCGCTATGATTGCCCAGCTGGAGTTTCCTCGAGTAAAATTATCCAAAAAGAAGGTAAAGTATTTTAACAGTTTCGCTTTTTATACGGAAGGGCAGCTGTGGTTTATACCGACCGACGTAACCGGACCGGCAACCATATCGGTACTGCCCCGTATATCGATCGGTTTCCGCGCCGAGGTATTTTAAAAACAAGAGCGAATGCTTACCATTCCCCGCAGATGAGCCGGTGGGCGGCGGAACCTGCACGGGGAATGGCAGGCAGCGCATTTTTTGAGAACCAGTAGGCTTCCGCAATTTCCTCTTTCTGCACCGTTATCGTTCCCGATTCATAGTCCGCCTTAAAAGCAAGCATCAGCTGGTTAGGATACGGCCAGCTTTGACTGCCGCAGTACCGTATGTTCTTAACATTTAATCCGGTTTCTTCTTTTACTTCCCTGATAACGGCCTGCTCCGCTGTTTCTCCCGCCTCAATAAATCCTGCAAGACACGTATACAAATCGGTATTCCGCTGGGCATGACGGGCAAGCAGTATTTGTTCTCCTTTGCTCACAAGAACAATAATGCATGGGGCTATTACCGGAAAGATAACCGCACAACACTGCGGACATTCCAATGCGCTTTCCGTACTGCTGAAATGCAGCTGATGTCCGCACGTTATACAAAAGCGGGTTCGCATTAACCATTCGGAAATATGCAGCGCTCGCGCTGCAAGCTGTGCCGTTTCTTCCGGCGCCGAGGCAAAAAGCTCCCGTATTGAATACTTACTTAAATCTTGCGGCTCTGCGGCTTGCTTTGTCAGCACCGCGGTACAGGTACGGTATGCCGTCTCTCCATAACGACAGCATATGTGATTACTATTGTATCGGCCGGTTATGTCCCCCAGCTCTGCTCCGGTGAGTAGACGTCCGCTTTTAGCGAGCAGTATCTGCGCATCCTGTATCAATATTCCGAATTGAAAATCCGCCGCGCGGGGATTATAAATGAACGCCATAGTATACTGTACTCAATATGCTTCATAATAACAAGAAGTATTGAAAGCGGCGCAGGCAAATATTTGACCGGTGCAAAAATATGGTATAGAATTATAAACAGTTGACATTTCGAGGGGGGGGGGGGATAATATAAGAGAAACATCTCAGGACGGTACTATGGAAAAAGTTCAAACAAAACAAAAGGCGCCTTACGGCGTGTTAAGCAATGTCGTTTTTATGCTGAAAACGGCGTTCGGCTCCTATAAATCGGTTCCCGTGTTTGTCGTAATAGAGGCGCTGCTGTCTATTACCGACAGTCTGCTTTCTCTTTTCTTTGCGCCGGCAGTGCTCTCGCTTATTCAACGGCGGGAAGCGCCGGCAGCATTGTGCATCACCGTCATATCGTTTGCCGCTGCAATGATAGCGTTGCGCAGCCTCTCAGCATATTGCGCAACAAATCATTTGTTCGGCAGAATAGGAGTACGCAGTCAGATTCTCAGAATGATCGGCGTAAAGGCGATGACAACTTCTTATAGTAACTTGGAAAAAAATGAATTCACGACAATGCAAACGAGAACTGAAAAATGTACCCAAAGCAACAGCGCTGCAGCAGAAGCGATCTGGGGTACACTGGAGCAGCTGTTAAAATGTATGCTCGGCTGTATCATATATGTGATACTGCTTTCTTCGATTAACTTTTATATTGCGTCCGTAACGCTTTTGACAACGGTTATCGGCTTTATGCTGAGCAACAGCGTAACCATGTGGAAGTACCGGCATAAGGATGAAGAAGACCGGCACCTAGGCAGGCTGTGGTATATCTCCGGAGAATGTATCGACATAGCGGGAGCAAAGGACATCCGGCTGTTCGGTATGCAGCCGTGGCTGAAAGAAATGTACTATAAACACCGGATGCTGCTCCGCCGTTTCCAGCTGAAAGGAGAAAAACGCTATCTGCTTGTCGGATGCGCCGATCTGGTATTAACGGCGCTGCGGAACGGTTTTGCTTACTATTGGCTTGTACTGCTGGTTATACGCCGCGAAATGACCGTTCCCGAGTTTGTGCTGTATTTTGCCGCAGTCGGAACTTTTACTCAATGGATAAACGGGATATTGAGTCAGTGTTCTGATCTCTATAGAGAATCGCTTGATCTTTCTTCCGTACTCGAATTTCTCAACTATCCGGATGATTTCGTTTTTGAAACGGGCGCAGCCGTTCCGCTTGCGCAGGAAAATACCATCGAATTAAAAAACGTCTCGTTCTCCTACGGTGAAAGCAGCGTCCCCGTGCTTAATACGATCAATCTCACCATCAAGCCGAAAGAAAAGATCGCTGTTGTCGGGCTGAACGGCGCCGGTAAAACAACCCTTATCAAACTGATTACCGGCTTATACAATCCGACGCGCGGACAGGTATTGATAAACGGCGCCGATGTACGAACGCTGAACCGCCGTGCATACTACCGCTGCTTTAGTGCAGTTTTTCAAGAGCATTCTTTATTACCCCTTTCGATTGCAGAAAATATTGCGCAATCGGCGGACGGCGCTGCGGATAAAGCAAAGGTTGCCGAATGTCTGCGCAAGGCCGGTTTATACGATAAAGTCTCGACTCTTCCGCATAAAGAAGATACGCTTTTATGTAAAGAAGTATTTCCCGATGCAGCCGAACTATCAGGCGGTGAAACGCAAAAACTGCTGCTTGCGCGCGCATTGTACAAAGAAAGCCCGTTCCTGATTTTGGATGAACCGACCGCAGCTCTTGACCCCATTGCGGAACATGAGCTCTATATGAAATATAATGAGCTGACGCATGAGAAAAGCTCACTATTTATCTCGCACCGGCTCGCCTCTACGCGCTTTTGCGACAGAATACTCCTTTTAAAGGACGGCCGCATTGCCGAAGAAGGCAGCCATGAAGAATTGCTCCGCTTGAACGGCGAATATGCCGCTCTGTTTGCCGTGCAGAGCAAATATTATCAAAAAGCGCCTGAAAATGATTCGGCGAAAGGAGACGCCGATGAATAAGCCCCGTATGTATACAACACGCGTCCTCGCGCTGTTTTTTCATAAACGGCCGCGTATGTTTATCAGTTTAGCGGCAGAAAAATTGATATCCGGTTTGCTGCCGTTTGCCGGCATTTATTTTTCTGCAAAGATAATTAATGAACTGCTGTTTGTGTATGAAGGAATAAAAGAGCCGCAGCAGACCCTTGTACCGCTCATTTATACCGCTTTGGCCGTAACTGCACTGGGTATGTTGATCAGTGCGCTGCTCAGATGCTGGAAAAACTATGAGCATGCCGGTTTATGGTATGAAGGAACCGGTCTTTATGTAGAAAAATGGCTGGATACCGATTTTCAAAACAGAGAAAGCGCCCGTGTCAACGAACTCTATAGCAAAATAAGGCAAACCGATAATTGGGGCGGGCAAGGATTGTTAAAAGCGTTGTGGCAATTCGATGATCTTTGTGCGCATACAATCGCTTTGACTGCTTCCGTTTCGTTAACCGTAAGTCTGTTTACGTCTAAAGTTCAAGCGGGACATCTCGCATTTTTAAATAGTCCGCTCTCCATTTTTGCGCTTGGGGCCGTATTATTGGCTTTGATCGTGATTTCTGCCCGTTTAACGGTAAAAGGAGAGAGCTATTGGACAAAAGGAGCCGAATCCGCCCGTCAGGGGAACCGCGTGTTTAGCGCTGTTTGTAACTTAATGTATGAAAAAAAACGGGCAATGGATGTGCGTCTATACGGGCAGCATCTGCAAGTACAAAAAATAGCCGCCTCCGACACCGCATTTCTTCCGAACGGGATATTCGCCTCCTACGCCCGTAAGGGCATGGGCTTGTGTTTTGCCGCCGCTGCATTTACGGAACATGCGCTAATGATCTTTATTTACATTTTTGTCGGCTTAAAAGCCTTGGGCGGCGCTTTTCCGGCCGGTCAGCTTATGCAGTATGCCGCAAGCATTACCGCTTTTTCTTCGGCGCTGGCCGGTTTTTTTAAAACAATCGGCGGTATCAAAAATAATGAAGTGTTCCTTAAAGATACGTTCGAGTTTTTGGACATGCCCGATTCTATGCCGAAAGGGACAAAAACACTCGTATATGAACCTGAAAAAGAGTACGTGATAACCTTTAACAACGTCTCTTTTACCTACCCCGGCAGTGAGCGCCCTGCGCTGCGTGCGGTTAATGTTACGCTTAATCCAAAAGACCGGCTTGCAATCGTCGGTAAAAACGGCAGCGGTAAAACCACGTTTATAAAACTTTTATGCCGGCTGTACGACCCTGATGAAGGTGAGATTTTACTGAACGGCGTCAACATTGCCGAATACACCTATGACAGTTATGCGGCGTTTTTTTCAGTCGTATTTCAGGATTTTAATTTACCGGCTTTTACGCTTGGGCAAAATGTTGCAGCGGCCGAAACGTACGATACGGAAAAAGTACGGCGGGCGCTTGCAAAGGCTGATTTTCATCTTGATCCCGCTAAGTTTACGGATAAAGAGGACACCTACCTGTCTCAGCGGTTTGAAAAAAACGGCGTATCGATATCGGGCGGCGAAGGGCAAAAAATCGCTATTGCCCGCGCATTGTACAAAGACAGCCCGTTTTTGATCTTGGATGAACCGACCGCCGCCCTTGACCCGCTTGCGGAGCAGGAGATTTATTCCCGCTTTAATGAGATGACCGAAGATAAAACGGCCGTTTTTATTTCGCACCGGCTTTCCTCCTGCCGTTTTTGCGCCAAAATCCTTGTATTTGATGAGGGCCGTATTGTGCAAAGCGGCCGGCACGAAGACCTTGTAGCAGACACGGCAGGAACGTACTGCGCTTTGTGGAATGCGCAAGCGCAGTATTATACCAAAGAGCAGTAAATGGCGGGTTTAGTCAGATATGGATCGGAAAGATATATGTGATGATGAAATAGTGTTTGACACCAGTATAATTACCTATGACACATCACAAATTACCCATTGTTTTTACGTCCTGTACGGTTAATCCTGTTGCAGCTGCGATATTTTCAATAGATAGGCCGAATTGCAAGAGGTTCTTTGCCGTTTCAAGCTTTGCTTGATGGGAACCGCGAGCTTCACCTTCGGCAAGGCCGAGTGATTTACCGCGTTCAAGCCCCGCACTAAATTGAACTTCAGAAATAGTAGCGATGTCGCTTTTCAGCTTCATACGGGATTCATAGAGCTTGCGCTCTACCGGACTAAGCGTTAATACGTCTATCTGCTCATTCAACATTTGTAATATCGGTGATGTTGTTGCTATCATCGCGCGTTCCTCCTTATCATCCGTCGCTATAAACCGTAACCAGATGATATGTTTTTACTTGCCGGTAGATGTGGTAC
>CAJPOL010000029.1 GCA_905372265.1 uncultured Treponema sp.
CGATACTTCTGTTGCCGAAATTATTCGGAGTGTCAGCTGTTTGGTGGGCGGAACCAATCGTAGATTTTACAATGATTATAGCCGGATTGTTGTTAATGCTTAACGTAATGAGAAAAATGGAAAAGGAAGCCCAATAACTTCATACTATTGCATTATTTTATTCTACACATCTTACAATTATAAGAAGATGCGGTTGCGATGAAATTTGTATTAGTTGATTATGAGAAATAAATGAACGGAGAAATAACAGACGCTATTATCGAAGCTGCAAAAAAGTATGCGGAAACATTCTTTAAAACCGATTCAAGCGGACATGATTTTTTTCATACTATGAGAGTGTACCGCATTGCGACTTATATTGCCAAAGAAGAACATGCCGATCCGTATATTGTTCAGCTTGCAGCATTGCTGCATGATGTGGATGACAGAAAACTTTCGCCGGAAACATATAAGCATAAAGACCGTGCAGCCTCGTTTATGCAGAAGCAGAATCTCAGCGATTTCGTATGCCGCTTGATTTGTAGCATTATTGAAGAAGTTTCGTATCATGGAACAGATTCCGTAATTCCTTCTTCGATTGAAGGGAAATGCGTCCAGGATGCAGACCGGTTGGATGCACTGGGAGCGATAGGCATAGCACGAGTATTTGCATATAGCGGCAACCGTAACCGTCCGCTGTACGACCCGGCAATAAAACCCGTGCTTAGTATGGATAAAGAAACCTATCATAATCATACATCTACGGCAATTAATCATTTTTACGAAAAATTGTTTTATCTGAAAGATATGATGAATACCGATACGGCAAAACGGATTGCCGAACAGCGCGAACAATATATGAAAAATTTTGTTACCGTCTTTTTAAACGAATGGGACATGACTGACTTGTATAAAGGAGTATGGTGATTTTCAAAATTGGTGGTTCTACGCACGGTAGATATGTACCAATCCTTGAGTTTTCGATAATCAAAAATTGACAAGCTATTTTGATTAAGCTATACTTATACCGCTTTATGGCTGGGAACTTTCTAAAACTTTTTGCTTCTAGAAGATGCCGTAAAGCGTATTTAAGGAGGATGCACTACATGCAAACACTACGTTTTAAGACGGTTTTAAAAGCGGTTGCGGCTGCTTTGACTGTCTGGGTAATCTGCTCATGCAGCGGCGAAGCCAAAGAGACGGCAAAAAAGGCAATGAAAGTCGGTATGGTTACCGATGCAGGAACAATCGACGACAAATCGTTTAATCAGGGAACATGGGAAGGAATTCTCCGCGCGGAAAAAGAACTCGGAATTGAAGCCAAGTATCTAAAACCGGTCGGTACAACCGAAGCGGACTATGTAAAAGAAATCAGCAATCTGTATGATGCAGGGTATCATTTTATCGTTTGTCCCGGCTTTAAATTTGAAACAGCTGTTTTTAAATGTCAGACAAAATATCCCGATGCCAAATTCGTTATTATCGACGGAAATGCGCATCCGAACGATGCATGGGATCCTCAAAACGGCCCGAATACCATCGGTATCAGTTTTGCAGAGCATGAAGCGGGCTTTGTTGCCGGTGTTGCAGCTGCGCTTCAGTTAAAAGAAGGTCGCTTCGGTTTTATCGGCGGTATGGAAATCCCTGCCGTACAAAAATTTAACTGGGGATGGCAGCAGGGCATCATGTATGCAAATGAAAACTTCGGTACAAAGATCGAAGTTCTTTCGGATGACTTTGTATATCAGGGAACATTCAGTGAAATTGCAGCGGGGCAGCAGATTGCGGCTTCCATGTTTGACCGCGGTGTTAGCTGTATTCATGCGGCTGCAGGCGGCGTCGGTATCGGCGCCATCAATGAAGCCAAAGCCCGCCGTCAAGCCGGTAAGGAGGCATGGGTTGTCGGCGTTGATGTTAATCAGTACAACGAAGGCCTTTTGCCCGATGGAAAATCCGTTATTCTGACTTCCGCAATGAAGTATATCGATAGAGCTTCTTTTGAGATGATTAAGGAAGAGCTCGACGGTGTATTTACCGGCGGGCGGTCGTTACTGCTGACTGCAAAAGATGACGCTGTCGGTATTCCGGCTGAAAATCCGAATCTCTCGCCTGAGGTGCAGCAGCAGGTGAACGAGATTTATCAGGCTATTAAAGACGGTTCGATTACCGTTGCCGATAAACAAGGCAGCTTATTCCGCTAATTCTTGTACAAGGGCGGCTTGTAGGCTATATGCTACAGGCCGTTCCTCATTTTAAAAATCGGCTTTATCGGCACGGCTGATAACGAATTCTCAAGATACGTCTCTTTATTATAGAAGATTGTATCTGAGAGCAGTGCAAATACGTTTTATAAGACATCTTAAAACTCGATTGTTTTTTTAAGATGTCCGAATGAGTAAAAAAAGGAAGGTACAGTGTCTGAGCAGTATGCAATAGAAATGCGCCATATCCGCAAAGAATTTCCCGGTATTGTTGCCAATGACGATATTACATTACAAGTAAAAAAAGGTGAAATTCACGCAATTCTTGGAGAAAACGGTGCAGGTAAGTCGACGCTGATGAGTATTCTATTCGGCCTGCATCGTCCCGATGCAGGAGAAATCCTTGTAAACGGAAAAAACGTTTCCATCAATAATCCGAATGATGCGAATGAACTCGGTATCGGTATGGTACATCAGCATTTTCAGCTTGTGCATAACTTTACCGTTACTGAGAATATCATTCTCGGACAAGAACAGGGCTTTTTTTTAGATATTCATAAAGCGGAAAAGAAAATCAATGAGCTGAGCGCCCGTTACGGTCTAAAGATTGAACCGAATGCGCGGATTATGGATATAACGGTCGGTATGCAGCAGCGAGTTGAAATTTTAAAAATGCTTTACCGCAATGCGGAAATTCTTATTTTCGATGAGCCGACAGCGGTACTAACCCCGCAGGAGATTGATGAGCTCATCAAAATTATGAAGAACCTCGTCCGTGAAGGTAAATCGATTATCCTCATTACGCATAAATTACAAGAGATAAAAGATGCCGCAGACCGTTGTACGATCATAAGACGCGGTAAGTTTATCGATGTGATAGATGTCGCATCGACGTCAAAAAATGAGATGGCGGCAAAGATGGTCGGCCGTCCCGTTGTTTTTAAAGTACAAAAGAAACCTGCTCAGCCGGCCGACGTTGTCCTTGATATTCAGCATTTAACGGTAATCGGTGCGAAAAAAATCCCGGCTGTTAATGACTTCTCATTGCAGGTGAGAAAAGGCGAGATTGTCGGTATCGCCGGTGTTGACGGCAACGGACAAAGCGAACTGGTGCATGCCCTTTCCGGCTTGATGCCGATTGCAGGGGGAATGGTATTGCTCAGCGGTAAGGATATTACAAAAACTTCAATCCGTGGGCGGAGCGAATCCGGTATGGGCTTGGTTCCTGAAGACCGCCAAAAGCATGGGCTTGTTTTGCAATATACGATCGCCGAGAATATGATTATCAAATCCTATTATCAAGGGGGCTTTCAGCGGCACGGTTTTTTGCACAAAAATAAAATGTTTTCGTTTGCAGACGGCATCACCAAGCAATTTGATGTACGGTCAGGCGAGGGCGTGTATTCCGCTGCGCGGAATTTAAGCGGAGGCAATCAGCAAAAAGCGATACTCGGCCGCGAAATCGCATTGGATCCCGAGCTGCTTATCGTTGTGCAGCCGACGAGGGGATTGGACGTCGGCGCAATTGAAGCTATTCATAATGAGCTGGTCAAACACCGCGATAGAGGCCGTGCCATACTGTTAATATCCTTTGAATTGGACGAGATTTTCAACCTGTCCGACCGCATAGCTGTTATGCACCGCGGGGCGCTGACCGGTATCGTTAATCCCCAAGAAACAACCGTCGAAGAAGTCGGCTTGATGATGGCGGGCGTTGAACAAAATCAAGGAGGCGTGCAATGATGGTGAAAAAGCATACGGCGCTTTCCGAGAATACGTTGGTTATCAGTCTTTCCGCCGTATTGCTCGGTTTACTTGCAGGCGCAATTCTCATTGCAAGCATCGGTGAAAATCCTTTTACCGCTTTTGCCTATTTATTCCGCGGCGGCTTGATGAATGTCGAACGGATCGGCAATACACTGGCAACGGCTACAACGCTCCTCCTCGTCGGTCTTTCAGTATCTTTCGCGTTTAAAACCGGTCTTTTTAACATCGGCGGATCGGGACAAATGCTGATCGGAGGACTGTTCGGCAGCATGTTTGCCCTCAGCGCGGTACATATGCCGCGTCCGCTCTTTTTTATCCTTTTAATCTGTATCGGGATTGCAGGAGGCGCGCTCTGGGGCGTCATTCCGGGATTATTGAAAGCTTTATTCAACGTGCATGAAGTCGTTTCAACGATTATGATGAATTGGATTGCCTATTGGCTTGTCTTCTATATCATTCCGGGATATATGAAAGCCGAGTATCTTGAAACGGAAAGTAAGTCGATTGCCGTTGCACGGTCGCTCCGAACGCCATGGCTGACAAATTTATTCGGAAGCGAATATATCAACTACGGCATATTTCTCGGCATCCTTGCGATGATTTTCTTGCGGGTTGTGTTGGATAAAACAACACTCGGCTTTGAACTGAAAGCTGTCGGCTATAACCGTAACTGCGCTGAATATGCAGGGATTAAAGTTAATCGGAATATCGTTATTTCGATGATGATCGCAGGAGGGCTTTCCGGTTTGGCGGGCTTAACATACTATACCGGCTATTCGCTGAACATGCAGATCGGCATTATGCCGGCTCAAGGCTTTGACGGTATTGCCGTGTCCTTACTCGGAGCAGGGAGTCCGTTCGGCGTTGCGCTGAGCGCGGTTTTCTTCGGCGTGCTGCATGTCGGTAAGGGGTTTATGAGCGCCAATACCCTTGTTCCGCCTGAAATTGCCGATACGATTATTGCCGTTATCATTTATTTTACCGCAACCAGTTTGCTTTTCAAAAGGTTCTGGAATATGATTACAAAAAAGTTCCGTATACAACAACCTGCCGTGCAGACAAAAGAGGAGGCATAACATATGTGGCATCTTTTAACATTGATTTTTCCGTATGTCATTGCCTACACGATTCCTCTTTTGGTAACCGCTTTAGGAGGGCTTTACAGTGAACGCAGCGGCGTTACCAACCTTGGACTTGAAGGCTTGATGCTCGTCGGCAGTTTTTCCGCTGCGGTTATGATTAATCTGCTGCAAGCGCTTTTTCCGCCGAATTTGCAGCCGCTCCTTATTCCTATCGGTTTGCTGACGGCAGTTATCACGGGGATTCTGTTTTCGCTGCTGCATGCGTTCGCCTCCATTACCCTGAAAGCCGATCAGGTGATCAGCGGTACGGCGATCAATATGCTCGCTGCAGCGCTGACGATTTATATTGCTCGCACCCTTACCGGATCGGGAAATGTGCGCGTTGCAAGCATTGTTAGGCAGGATATTCCCGGTCTTGCGCAGATACCGGTGCTCGGCCCTTTGTTTTTCTCGCAAGTGTATTGGAGTACGTGGCTGGTACTGCTTATTCTTATCCTCTCGTGGGTGCTGCTGTATAAAACGTCGTTCGGTCTCCGCTTACGCGCCTGCGGTGAGCATCCGTCGGCTGTTGCAAGCGCAGGCGTCAATGTACACCGGATGCGCTACTTTGCCGTAAGTGCAAGCGGCGCTTTGGCGGCGCTCGGCGGGGCGATTATCTTGGTAACCTATTCAGGCGAATTTAACGGAAGCGTAGACGGACTCGGCTTTTTGGCGATTGCAGCGCTGATCTTCGGGCAATGGAAACCGTTCGGCATCTTAGGGGCAACATTCTTTTTCGGGTTTGCCCGCACTGTTGCAAACGTTTCGCAGGTTATACCGGCTCTGAGCGGCATTCCTCCGGTTTGGCTCAAGATATTCCCGTATCTTGTTACGCTGATTGCGCTTGTGTTGTTCAGTAAAAACTCCGCAGCGCCGAAAGCAAACGGCGAACCGTATTAAGCTCGCCGAATGGAATCAGGCAGCTGAAAGCCCATTCAGGTCGTGTTGTGCCGCCTTTGACATGCCCGCCGCACAGCACGGCCTGACTTGTGTAACCGCGAAGTGCGCAGAGAACGCAAAGGATGTGCTTCCCTAGACTGAAACTCCCGCCCTCTTTACACAACGGCAAGTTTTTTGCAGATGCACTCGGCTATTCAAGCAGGATGTTTGAATGGAGGGGCGTGTTTTCAGGCGTCCGGTCAAGGAGCGGGGTACTGCCGGTAAAAATATCTTCCGGTTCGGTAATCCGCCCTGCTGATCGGTAGGCCTTATGCCAATACCGCTCCTTGAGGCTGGAAATAATGACCCCCGTCCTTCGTCCCTCTGAGGCCGCATGGATAAAGAGATCGGCGCCGAGGTAAATACCGACATGAGAGATATTTGCTCCTGCGGTATTAAAAAACAATAAGTCACCGGGCTGCACCTCGGTATCCTTTACTTTTTTTGCATATGAAGCGATTTTCGGGGAGCTGCGCGGCAGCTGCAGCGCTAAACTTTCGTGAGCGGTGCAGTATACAAAGCCGGAGCAGTCCATCCCCGCTGCGGTGGTTCCCGTATACCGGTACGGCGTATTGAGGTAACCGATCGCATGATTGATAAAGCGGAGCCGCTGCGAACTTGCTTCAGCCTCTGTAAAGGCAACTGACTGTATGAATAAAAATATTAAGGACGAACAAAGAAATCTGGCCATAACAACACTGTGTCTCATTATATAAAATTATAGCGCAAATTATTTGAAATTGCAATTCCGGAATTTTTATGATATATTTGCTTTACGAGGAGTGTGTTACTGCAATGTATGAAATACGGAAAAAACCATGGGCATTTCTTGACGCATGGCGCGGAAAAAAATTTCACGGCGAATGGCCGACTTTACCCGAATTGGTCGAAATTACGGCGGAGCGATTCCCCGAACGGAATTGTTTAACAGTCTTTGAACCTGACCGAATCACGTTAACATATACCGAAACGCTGGTTAAAATAAGAAAATTGGCCGGTTGGCTGGCTGCCAATGGTGTAAAAAAAGGTGATCATGTTGCATTATCGGGAAAAAATTCACCTGAGTGGGCAGTTGTGTATTTGAGCGTACTCTATGCAGGCGGCGTTATTATTCCGATTGATTACGGTCTCCATGATTATGAAATTGCATCGCTTCTCAAAACGGCGCAGCCGCTCTTTTTCTTTGTTGATGAGGAACAATACGATTATTTTTTTGCAAGAGCAAACGACCAGCCGTTTATGGGCAAAATTTATTCTTTGAGTCCCCGTCATGCCGGCCGCTATGTGTATAACTTGGATGCTCCGCCGCTTGAAACATATATCCCCCTAGCAGAAAATGATACGGCTGCTATTTTGTTTACTTCGGGAACAATGGGCAATCCGAAAGGCGTCATGCTGTCGCATAAGAATATCGTTTCCGACTGTTATATCGCCCAATGTCATCTGGATATTTTTGAAACGGATGTCTTTTATGCGCTATTGCCGCTGCACCATTCGTATACCATGGTTGCCGTATTTATAGAAGCCATTTCAACCGGGGCGGAGATTGTATTCGGAAAGTCAATCGCCGTCTCCCGTATGCTGCATGAACTGAAAGAAGGCAAAATTACGATGCTTCTCGGTGTGCCGCTTCTGTTCAACAAGCTGTTGGCCGGTATTTTTAAAGGAGTACGCAGTAAAGGCGTATTGGTTTATGGGCTGATCAAGATTTTGATGGGACTTTCATATATCGTTAAAAAAATAACAGGTAAGAATATCGGTAAGAAACTCTTTAAAAGCGTTTTAGAGAAAGCGAATCTGACGACTATCCGTATTGCAATTTCAGGAGGCGGACCGCTTTCTCAAAGCGTGTTCAAAGCCTATAACGAATTCGGTATTGATTTTGTGCAAGGCTATGGGCTGACGGAAACATCTCCGATTATTGCTTTAAACCCGAAAGAACATTTCAAGATAGCGAGTGTCGGACGATATTTTCACCCTTATATGGAAATGAAAATCCTTAATCCCGATGAGAAGGGCAGGGGAGAGATTTGCGTAAAAGGCCCGATGATTATGAAAGGGTACTACAATATGCCGGAGGAGACAGCGGCGGTTTTGTCTGAAGACGGCTGGTTCCGTACCGGAGATATCGGCTGGCTTGATGAAGAAAAATACCTGTATCTCTGCGGGAGGGCGAAAAATTTGGTCGTTACCTCAGGCGGGAAAAATGTATATCCTGAAGAAATTGAGAATGCCTTTCAAATGTATTATAATGATATTGAGCAGGTTACTGCAAAAGGCTATCATCCGGCAGGCGATGATTTAGCTGAAGAAATAGAACTTTTGGTGTATCCGAGCGATGAGTTGTATAAAACACTCAACGTTGAACGCGGAACACAGGGCGGCAACGCCGCTGCCTATAAAAAGGTTGAAGAAATTGTCGATACCGTGAATAAAGAATTATTACCGTATCAGCGCGCAACTAAGATAACCCTTTTGGATAAACCGCTTGAAATGACAACGACAAAAAAAGTAAAACGCCATGCGGCAGACTCATAATCAACAACCCCGACGCAAATTGTCGGGGGTATTAAACCCTCCGCACGAATAAGAATTAAGAATCTTAGAGATTCCTAACAAGGAATCTTTAAGATTCTTAAGGATTTCTACTTAAAAATGCCGATAAGCTGCCGATACTGAAAACGTAAAAACTTATCTTGAGAACTCGTCGGTATCTCAAAAAACCGATCGAGTTTTTAAAGATGCCTCAAAAGAGGGGAGGGGCTATAATGCTTAAAAATACTGCATTTCATGATAATCTGTATCAGCTGTCTCGGATAATCGAAGTGTGTTCCGAAGGGCTGCTGCTTGATCTTTCGGAAGATATGTTTTTGGAAAAATACATTGCGGATATTCGGTTTATTTCACAATCGCTGAAAAATTTTTTTACTGAAGTACAAAAAACGACTCATCTGCCCGATTATATACAAATCTTACAGTGTCTTTATTCGTGTGAATCCGATTATTTGATTGTACTACGGTCGTTTACTGCTAAAATTGCGGAAAAAATAGCCGATTTACATATCCCTGTTTCAGAGCTCAGCACACATTATAAAACGCATAATGATATAAAAGATGTTGTTGAAACCTTGATACAGACAGCCGATGCGCACAGAGACGCCTGTCAGATGGTGTCGCAGAATGAATTGACGCAGCTGCTTGCACTTTAGTCCGAGAGGATGCCGTCATGCGTATAACGGGAGGAACATTAAAAAACAGACACGTTGTGTGCCCTAAAGGGACGATACGGCCTGCAATGGATCGAATGCGGGAATCTCTTTTTGCGATACTCGGCGACTTGAACGGAAAATCATTTCTTGATTTATTTACCGGATCGGGTATGTGCGGTCTTGAAGCCTATTCGCGCGGAGCCTATCCGGTTGTCCTCGTTGAAAAAGATCAGGATAAATTTCCCATACTGTTAAAAAACGCTGCGCTCGCAGAAAAAAAACTTGACTGTAAGTGTATGCCGGTAGAGCTTTTTCTGCAGCGGACAAAGGAATCGTTTGATATTATTTATTTGGATCCTCCCTTTCCGTACCGCTTTCACTATGAACTGTTATGCGCCATTGCAGAAAAACCCGTACTAACGGCGTCAGGGCTTGTACTGATACACCGTCCGAAAGAAAAAGAACTGCCCGATCATATTTTATCGCTCAGCCGTATTGACAAACGCATATACGGCCGCTCAATAGTCGATTTTTATAAAAAGGATAAAGAGTCTACTGCGACATCCTTTACAGCGCAGCATCATTGACAGTATTCAGCCATTGCATACAGACCGGCGCAATGGAGGCAATACAGCCGTCCTCAAATGGGTTTTTCAGACCGGCCAGCTCTACCAATCGGAGGAAAGAATAGCGCCCGCCGGCTTTGCAAAGGCGCAGATAATCAGCCCATGCTTGCTTAGGGTTGTCACGGTTCTTTATCCAGAACTGGAGGGCGCACACTTGAGCAAGCGTATAATCAATATAATAAAAAGGCATACTGAAAATATGTCCCTGCCGCATCCAAAAGCCGCCGCGGTTTAAGAACTCGTTACCGCCGTAATCGCGTGCCGGCAGGTATTTTGTTTCGATAGTGCGCCATGCGGCTTTCCGCTCTGCGGGACTCGCTTCAGGGTGCTCATACACCCAATGCTGGAACTCATCGACAGTAATGCCGTAAGGAAGAAACTGAATAGCGCCCGATAAATGGGTAAACTGAAATTTTTCAGTCTGCTCTTCAAAAAAGAGATTCATCCACGGCCATGTAAAAAACTCCATACTCATTGAATGGATTTCGCAGGCTTCATAGGTAGGCCACACATATTCAAGCAGCCGCGCATTGCGGCTTTGATAGGCTTGAAACGCATGTCCGGCTTCGTGAGTCATCACCTCAACATCATGCTGTGTGTTGTTGAAATTGGCAAAAATGAACGGAGCCTTGTAGTCGGGGATAGTTGTGCAGTAACCGCCGCCTGCCTTTCCCTTTTTAGCCAGTACGTCAAGCATCCGGTATGAGGTCATAAAAGTGAAAAACTCATCGGTTTCAGGAGACAGCTCTGCATACATTTTTTTAGCATTGGCAAGAATCCAATCGGGATCTCCATGCGGTACTGCATTGCCGGTCAGATATTTTAACGGTTCGTCATAGTAGTATAAGCGCTCAAGACCGAGCCGTTTCGCCTGCCGTTCGGCAAGGCTGACCGCTATCGGGACAATAATACGGTGTATTTGCTCGCGGTAGGAGGCAGTCATAGCTGCATTATAGTCGGTTCTGTTCATCCGGTCGTAGCCGAGCTGGACGAAGTTCTTATAGCCGAGCTTTTTTGCAATGCGGGTACGGACTTTGACAAGTTTATCATAAATGGTGTCAAACTCCGCCTCGTGTTCCGCAAAAAAACCATAGTAGGCTTCAGCCGCCCGTTTGCGTACTGAGCGGTCTTTATCTTCAATAAAGGCTCCTAATTGAGCAAGCGTACGCTTTTCTCCGTTAAACTCAATATGCGCCGAAGCGATGAGCTTGTCGTAGCTGCTGGTGAGTTTATTTTCTTCCGCTAAATCCTCCATAATTGACGGAGCAAACACCTTCATTTCCATTTCAAGAAGGGAAAAAATATGCGTACCGAGCTCTTTTTCAAGTTCAGAGCGAAAGGCGGAATCGATCATTTTTTTATTGAAGCCGTTCGTCATTTCATCATACAGCGGCCCTGCTTCATCAAAAAAGCTGTTTTCCGCATCATAAAAAGAGTCGCCGGTATCAATCGTATGGCGGACTTCGGCCAATGTCTGCATCGTTTGGTAATGCGATTTTAACGTTTGCACCGTATCGATAACGGCAAGCTGCTCTGCAGCCGATTGGGCCGATTCAAATGCATGTCCCGCTTCATTGAAAGCGGTCTTTAACGAGGCCATATCGGGACGGGTATACGGTAAATCCGTGAATTTTTTCATCTCAAACATGATGGGACTATATCATAAACTGTGATGTTTGGAAACGGGAGCGAGTACTTATACACGGAAATCAGTTTTTGCCATTTTCATAGGTTTTAAGACCGAAATCACCGGAAAAATACTAAAAAAGCGCCTCTTTTTTCACAGCTGAATCCCTGGTGCCTCAAAATTCCCGCTTCCCTAAAGCATAGTTTTTTGTTATGCTCAAAAAGCAATGATAGAGCGGTTGGAAGATATTGCAGGACTGACGGTAACCGTCATGGGATTAGGTTTAAACGGCGGCGGCCTTGCCTCAGCGCGTTTTTTTGCCGAGCATGGAGCAAAAAAAGTCATTGTTACCGATATGAAATCGGAAGAGGAGCTTGCCGCTTCAGTGGAACCCTTGCGCCGTTATTCCGCTATCCGGTTTGCGTTGGGCGGACACTGCATCGATGACTTCCGAAATACCGACATTGTCATTAAAAATCCCGGAATAAAAGCGGCAGGGAATCCGTATCTTGCCGCCGCCCCCTGTATCGAAACGGATATATCGCTCTTTCTCCGTTTAAGCCCTGCGCCGGTTATTGCCGTAACCGGCAGCAAGGGAAAATCTTCAACCGTCAGCGCATTACATCATGGGCTGCAAGCCTGCGGCATCTTTTCATTTTTAGGCGGCAATATCACCGTCAGTCCGTTGACCTTTCTTGAACAGACAACAGTGAATACCCCTGTTGTTCTTGAGCTTTCAAGCTGGCAGCTGGGCGATCTTGCAGACTGCCGGAATCTAAGGCCGAAAATAGCGCTGATTACGCCGATCATGCCGGATCATCAAAATTGGTATGGTTCTATGGAGCGGTACGTAGCGGATAAAAAAATTATTTACCGCAATCAAACAGCTGGCGACTGCACAATCTGTAATTATGATGATGAATGGGGCGCCGTATTTGCTTCAGAGACAGCGGGGCAGGCCTTTTGGTATAGCACACATCCTTTACCGGACAATCTGTTCGGCGCATGGATTGCCGAGGACGGCTCTGCGCGAATACGGCTTGTAAAAGGGCAAAATGACCTGCTGCTGCCTGCAGCGCTCGCCGTACCCGGCGCCATATTTAAACAAAACGTTGCGGCTGCGGCGCTCGCTCTCGCGCTCTACGGCGTTGACCTGTCCGCTATCCCATCAGCGATGCAATCCTATGGCGGTATTCCGCACCGGCTTGAGTTTTTTCATCAAAAAGACGGCTGGAAGTTTTACAACGATTCCGCCGCTACGATTCCCGAAGCGGCAAGCGCTGCCGTCCAAGCGTTTAGCGAGCCGGTTATCTTGATCGCAGGCGGTACCGATAAGGATTTGGATTTTACACCGCTTTTACCGCAGCTTCATAATGTGAAAGGCCTTTTTTTGCTTGCCGGTACAGGTACCGATAAGCTGCTCCCGCTCTTGCATGATGCGCATATTCCCTATCAAGGGCCTTTCACCGGACTGGCGCCGCTGCTTGATGCGCTCTACGCTGATATATCGAAGAGCGGGCAGGGAACAGTTGTGTTTTCTCCCGCTGCGACGAGTTTCGGCCTTTTCAAAAATGAATTTGACCGCGGCAATCAATTTAAGGAAGAAGTACGGAAGCGTTGGAGCGCCGTTATGGAATAGGGGAGGGGTATGGAATTTGACGAAATTATACCCGCTTCGGATTTGTCAGCATTACGGAGCGGACGGGATGTAACCGTAGACGGGAGCATTCTTGCCTTGTTTGCAGAAAAGGCTTTTCAGCGCCTATCATTTACATTTCCGGAGGAGCATCTGAAAAGTCTATCGGCTATCGCAGCCGATCCCTCCGCCTCTGAAAATGATAAACTGGTTGCAGTTAAACTCCTTGAGAATGCTGTCATTGCTGCAAAGGGAAGGTTTCCGCTCTGTCAAGATACCGGTGTCGCTCATGTCTTTGCGTGGAAAGATCCGCAGGTTACAACATACCTGCCGGAAGAGAGCGGGTTTACTTCGGATTATGCAGCGCTTTCTTACGGGATCGGCCGGGCATATAAAAACAATAATTTGCGCTTTTCAATCAATCTTCCGCTCTCTCTCTTTGAAGAAAAAAATTCGGCAACCAATTTGCCTGCTCAGATCGATATATTTTCAGCAATGCCTACCGGAAGGATGCCGGACGGTACGGCCGCCGAACCGTCCTACCGTTTTCTGTTTTGCGCTAAAGGCGGCGGCTCGTCCAATAAAACCGATTTTACATGCGCGACAAAGGCCCTGCTTAATCCGCAGAGCTTTGAGCGGTTTTTACGGACAAAAATTGCGGCGCTCGGTACTGCTGCATGTCCGCCGTATACGATTGCCGTCGTTATCGGCGGCCTCAGTCCTGAACAAAACCTGTTGACCCTTAAACTGGCAACGGCAGGGTATTGGGATGCCGTTGAACAGCGGTATGCGGAAAGCGCTGGGGTGCGCTGGACGGATACGGCAGGCGGCGTATCTCCGCTGCGCTGTAAGGAGTGGGAGCCGCGCATACTGGAAATCGCCGCTGAGACGGGGCTCGGCGCTCAGTTCGGAGGCAGCTCTCTTGCAGCTCATGCACGGGTATTCAGGCTGCCGCGGCATGGAGCAAGCTGCTTTGCCTCGATCGGTGTGTCCTGCAATGCCCACCGTAACCTGCTTGGGTTTATCACGCGTAATGGAGCGTTTCTGCAAAAAAATTGTATTGACCCGCTGCCGTTTTTTAATCAAGCGGCTACATCGAAACAGGCAACTCAAACATACGGTAACGAAAACCGGCAGCCCATTCCCGTAACGCTTGGTTCGATTGCTGCCGTCCGTGCACAGCTGAGCGCCTATCCGGTAGGACAGGCGTTTTCATTTTCGGGAGAGATTCTGGTAGCGCGGGATGCCGCCCATGCACGGTGGAAAGCTCTTTTGGATGAGGGCAAGGCGCTTCCCGATTATACCGGTCGGTATCCGATTCTGTATGCAGGCCCTGCCGAAACACCAGCCGGCGCCGTTATCGGCAGTTTCGGTCCTACGACAGCAAACCGCATGGACCCTTATGCGGAAGATTTGATGAGCAGGGGAGCCGCTCTTATCACGATTGCGAAAGGGAACCGTTCCGAGCTCTGGCGCGCCGCTTGTAAAAAATACGGCGCTTTTTATCTCGGCACAATAGGAGGAGCTGCAGCGCTAATTGCGGAAAAACACATAACAGACCGGCGCATCCTCGACTATCCCGATCTCGGTATGGAAGCGGTACAGCTCATCTCGGTAAAAGACCTCCCTGTCTTCCTGATTATTGATGATAAGGGCACTGATTTCTACGCTTCTTTACCTCCCCTGTGTGCTCAGCGGTTACATTAAGGAAATAAACCGCAAAGAACGCCAAGTACGCAGAGGGTAATAGGGAAGAGTTTTGTGCTGAAAACCTTTACCGAATCCTTTGCGCTCTCCGCGTGCTCTGCGGTTAATAAAATAAAACCGCAAAGTTCACGAAAACCTGTGATTTTTCCATATTTTTGTGCAAAAATCTAAGATTTTTACATACCAAAATTACAAATCCTCTTTTATACTGGTAGCAGAGCATTGGGGCATTTTCTAAAAATCAAACTCAGTTTTGTAAGATGCCTGCCACTATAAAAGAAGGAGCAAAAATATGAAAAAAGTGTTCATGCGGCATTGGCAGCTGTATGTATTACTGTTGCCGGCGTTACTCTGGTATCTTATCTTCTGTTATTTACCGATCGGCGGCGTGTCGCTTGCCTTTAAATACTTCCGGTTCGACAAAGGAATCCTGCTCAGTCCATGGGTAGGCTTTGACCACTTTAAAGCAATGTTCGCCGATGCGGACTTTTGGCGCGCCTTTAAAAACACGCTGATTTTCAGCGGCGGTAGGCTCCTCTTTCACTTCCCGTTCCCCATCATCATCGCCATTTTGATGAACGAACTGTCAAATAAAACCGTCACCAAAGTCTTTCAGACCGTGTTCACCTTCCCCCATTTTATTTCGTGGGTTGTCCTATCCGGTATTCTCATCAACATGTTTTCCTCCAACGGTATCGTCAACCAGCTGGCGGCAGGCATCGGCTTACCGGAAATTTCGCCCCTCGCATCGGTTGCAGGCTTCCGTCCGTTCATCTGGATATCCAACATCTGGAAAGAGTTCGGCTGGGACGGCATCATTTACCTTGCCGCGCTCGCAAGCATCGACCCGCAGCTATACGAATCCGCCGACATCGACGGCGCCAACCGGCTGCAAAAAATGCTCCACATTACGTGGCCGGGTATCCGCGGCACCGTCTTCATCATGCTCATCCTGCAAATCGGATCCATCATGAGCGGCGCCAGTTTCGACCAAATCTTTAACCTGTACTCGCCGCCCGTATACTCAACCGCTGACATCTTGGACACCTACGTCTTTAGGCGCGCATTTTTCATCGGCGATAACTTCGGCTACACAACCGCGCTCGGACTGTTTAAATCGGTTATCGGCGTCGTCATGATTTTCAGCGCCAATAAGATCATCACCAAATCCGGCGAAACAGGCCTGTTTTAAAAGGAGCATATCATGATAAAAAAATCCATCGGCCTTTTTGAAACCACACTCTTAATTCTTTTGACGGGTATGGCGCTCATCACCATCTATCCCTTTTACAATGTACTGATTATTTCCTTTGCGGACACCGCGACCTCCGCCCGCTACAGCCCCTACTGGTACCCGCATGTCATCGACCTCACCGGCTATCAGGCGCTCATCAACGACGCCGCCTTTCTCCGCTCGCTCGGCATCACCGTCTTTGTAACCGTTGCAGGAGTCTGCTTCAGTATGTTCTTATGTATCACCGCAGCGTACAGCCTGTCAAAAAAACGGCTCCCCGGCCGGAACATCATCCTCTCGCTCATACTGTTCACCATGCTGTTCTCAGGCGGCATGATCCCGACCTACCTTGTCGTCAAAGCGCTCAGGCTGACCAACACCGTCTGGGCAATGATTCTGCCGCCGGCCATCAATACCTACTACCTCATCATCATGAAAAACTACTTTGCAAGCCTGCCCCCCAGCCTCGAAGAAGCCGCAAAAATCGACGGAGCAACGGAATTTATCATCTTACCCAGAATCTACCTTCCCATCTCCGCCCCCTTCATGGCCACGTTCAGCCTCTTTTACGCAGTCGAACGCTGGAACGAGTGGTGGAACGCCTATATCTACATCAATAAAAAGGCGCTCGCCCCCTTGCAAATTTACCTACGGGACGTATTGGTTACCTTTAATACGCAACTCGCCGTCGAAGCGCAAACCCTCATCGGCATTCACAGCAAAGTGAACGTTACCGCGCTCCAAATGGCAGCTATCGTCGTCGCCACCATCCCGATTTTATGCGTCTACCCGTTTGTACAAAAACACTTTGTCAAAGGCGTTATGATCGGCGCTATCAAGGAGTAAGAACGGAGAAGGTATCTTTTTTATATTCGGGCGTTTCCCGCCTTATCAGGCGGGCCGGGCTTTGCGGGGCTGACGGTAGGACGGCGCTTAATAGGCGCGCCGTCCTGTACCGGAGCTGTATTGTTGCAGCAATACAGCTCCGCCCCTCCAATCCCTAACGCTGTTGAGCAATGTACATCCGTGTACATTGCTCAACGACAAGTTTTTCTATCGAAAAACTTGCTACTGTGTGGAACCAGCGACGTCCATGTCGCTTCTGAAATTGACATCCATGTCAAAATCTGAACACGAGTTTTGAGCAAAGCTCAAAACATCGCTACTACATAGAACCAGCAACATCCATGTTGCTTCTGAATGGAGTACATGCTTGTATTCCGCTTGGCTACAAGGGGCTGTCCAAAAACTTCAGTTTTTGGACAGTTTCCTTAGATTTAGATGCGATGTTTAAAATTAAGTCATTACTGTATAAAGACTTAATTTTAAACTCGTCGGGGATGTCCCGAAAGTAACCAACTTTTGGGACATCCCCTTGCTACTGTTTGGAACCACGCCCATCCTTGGGCGTTCTAAAATAGCCTTTTGCAAATAGGCTGTTAAGCAATGTACATCCCTGTACATTGCTTAACGATGAGATTTGTGTATAACACAAATCTCACTACTGCGTGGAACCACTGCCACCGGAACTCGCTGTCAAAAGCGTACATGGAGGTACGCTTTTGACAATACGCCACAGATGCCCGCATATTTGCAAAAGAAAGAAGGAGGAATGACACAAAATGAAGTCATCACAATCATTGCTTAAGGCAGCATTCATCATGCTTGCCGTCAGCGGTATGCTTTGCGGCTGTAATCAAAAGGCCGCAGGCGCACAGTCCGGACAAGGCGCTATCGCATTAAAGGACTCTTACAGCGAAAGCGAATTGCTGGATGTTACCACCGCTTTTTGGAACATCGAAGCCGATTTGAACGAAGCGGCTGAGCTCAAAGACCCGGCGCAAAAAATCATGCAGACAAAAACCGGCGTCAGAATTGTTGCGCAGAACATTACGTGGGAAGACGATGCTGCCAAAATTAAGCTCTGGGCAGCTTCCGACAGCCTTCCCGACATGTTTGCAGGCGACTTTGTTGGGAAGCCGTTCTTTTACGACTGGATCGATCAGGGCATTATCCGCGCGCTGCCGGACGATTTATCGGCCTATCCGCATCTGCAAAAATACCTTGCAAGTGTAGACGCCGATGCAACGCGGCAGAACGGTAAGCTCTACATCATTCCGCGTAAAATCCAGATCGACACGCAGCACGGCGTATTGCACACCAATATTTGCTACCGCTGGGATTTAGCGCAAAAAGCAGGCGTTACCAAAGAGCCCGAAACATGGGATGAGTTCCGCGATATGATCAAAAAAATCATCGCAGCCGATCCTGAAGGCAAAAAAATCGCCGGTATGACGACGCAGCTGACCCGCGTCTTGAGCCGCCACTTAATGACCTACGGCTGTCCTGCGGAAAATAAGTGGGTAAAAAAAGATGGTAAATGGGTGCCCGGTTACTTTGCCGGTGATATTGAAGCCTCTTTCCAGCTTGCCCGCGATATGTATCAGGAAGGGACGATCGAAAAAGACATTGCATTGGCAAAACAGAACATCGCCGTACAGAAGTTCCTCAAAGGTGAAAGCGCTGCGATGAGCTTTGCGTTAGGCGGCCCGTCCGGTCTGTATCAGAATATCGGAAAAGATTACGACAAGTTATATCCCGGACGCACCTTTACGGATGATATCCGCATGCTCAAACTGATGCCCGCAAAGGATGGCAACCGGTACTACTATTTGAGTAACGATGCATGGTCGGAAACCTATTTTTCTTCTCATGTCGATGATGCGAAGATGGCGCGTATTCTCAAGCTGTTCGATTATGTGCTGTCCCCCGAAGGCCAAATTCTGGTCAACTGGGGTATTGAAGGTACCGATTGGAAAAAAGAAAACGGCGAAATGACCGTGCTCCATGCGCCGGGCGAAGAAGTGAAGCGTCCGTATGCAGGGATTTTCCAGAATTTTGTACAGTGGGCGGATGCAAGTACGGTAAAACCGCCGTCAACGCTGCCTGCAGGCTATAACATGATGCAGGAACAAACCTACGAGAATGCCCGTGATACCGGTACTATTCCGGCATTCGATGACCGTGTGCTGTATCTTTCAACGCCGCTTAAAAACACCTTCGTGTGGGATTCTAACGAGGACATGCTCTCAATTATGATCGGTACCGATCCGGTTAAAAAGATGACTGAGGAACTGCTTGCCAAATATGAATCAAAGGGCTTATCGGCAATGATCGATGAAGTCAATGCCAAAGCAAAAGAAAAAGGCATCGAATAAGTTCCCTACATAAACCTGTTCGGAAACTTCCGTTTCGGAACAGGTTACCTTTTATGGAGATGATAAACTATGAAAAACTATTTTACAGTATGGAGCGCTTTTTTAGTAGCGTTTTGCCTATCAGCCTGCAAACCAAATGCATCTGTCT
>CAJPOL010000030.1 GCA_905372265.1 uncultured Treponema sp.
GCTTACCATATAACATTACAAAAATTATAAAACAATTATAATGAGAGTGAAAAAAGAATCAACCCGTTTATACACAATCGCAAAAATTATGCTATAATACCCGCAGAGGTGAACAAGAAATAGGTCATCTTTAAAAGCTCGGTCAGCTTTTAAAGATTTCCAACAAGCTGCATCCCGTGATGGGAATACATACTGTATGAAAAAGTTATTGTATGGGAAAAATGCCGTTGTACTTGGCGGAACAAGCGGTATCGGTTATCAACTTGCACTTGCGCTACTGCAGGAGGGCACTCATGTATCCGTTCAAGGAAAAACACATAGCGACCGAATCGAATCATTGCGCAGCAAAGGAAATGCTTGCGGTTTTTTGTGCGACTTGCAAGATCCCGCTTGTATTGATATAGTATGCGCTCAAGCAAAAGAAGCCGATATACTTTGTATTGTATACGGACCCTTTTTGCAAAAACCGCTCGATCAAACCGATGCTGAAGAATGGACAAGAACCGTCTATGCCAATTTAACATTACCGGGTATTGCCGTATCTTCCGCTTTGGCAGAGATGAAGCGCCGAAAATGGGGACGCATCCTCTTGTTCGGCGGAACGGAAACACATATTGTGCGCGGTTTTAAAACAAATGCCGTATACGGAGCTGCAAAAACAGGCATTATGTCTCTTGTCCGCTCAATAAGCCTTGTCTATGCGCAGTATGGAATTACCGCAAATGCAATTTGTCCGGGCTTTACCGATACTGAGCTCCTTCCTGAGACCATACGGACTCAATGGGCAAAAAAAAGTCCCGACGGTACACTTATTGCCGCCGACAGCATTGTAAACGCTGCCTTGTTCTTGTTACATGAGCCGTCATGCAATGGTGTCATACTACCTGTTGACAAAGGTTGGTCTTCATTGTCATAATAAGGACAGAAACATATTTAAAATTCAATATAAATGTGAAAGGATAATAGTATGAATGATGAGGAAATAATTCAGAGTTTCGATACCGAAAAAGATAAGAGCCTTAAAATGCAACTCCAAAAAGTTGAAGGATTGGATCATTGCATCGTTATCCTCTTGTCGGGTTATGTTGATACCTATAATTCAACGTTTTTTCAAAAAAGAATAACAACACTAATCGAAGCAGGATATATTCGGATTATTTTTAATTGTGCGCATTTGGATTATGTATCATCAACAGGCATCGGTTCTTTTACCGTATTTTTAAAAGCGGTAAAAGCAAAAGGCGGAGATATTGTCCTTTTAAACCTCCAGCCTAAAGTGTATGAAGTGTTTCAGCTTTTAGGTTTTGCCAATTTTTTTACTATCCATGATGCACTGAACACCGCCATTGAATTTTTTAAGAATCAAGGAAGCATTGATACTCCGCAACTCAATGTATTTCCAAAAATCTTTTCCTGTCCCATTTGTGCTAAAAAACTGAAAGCGCCCCATGCAGGACGCTTTCGATGCGCAGAGTGCAAAACTATTCTAGCAGTTGATAATAATGCACAGATTTCCTTAGGATAAGCACTTAACATTTTTGTGTAAAAGCTGTGGATAACTGATATATAAGTTGTCCACAGCTTTTTTGTTCATGAGCTCTTGCTTATTTATTTTAAAACCTCTCTTTTTTGTTTTATAAGTCTTTTTTATATAACCAGTTACAGCTTCCCTTTTTCAAGACCGATTCGTTTCAGCATGCTTATTCATTTTTCTGATGTGGATAAACGGTATTGGTATTTTTTGTATGTCTAATAACTTGTGGATAACTATACTCTTTACCACGTGAATGAGCCTTTCAGCCAAAGGGCGCTCATGTTTTGCAGTTTTGTAAAGCGGCCTTTCTCATGGAAGTCTTTGGCATACACGTCTGCGCCTAAAGCAAACTGTATCTTATCGGAAAGTGCATAAGTAATTGCTCCCGTTCCAAAGGAACTGCCGTAATTTACATCGACAATGCCGTTTGCAGAGAACGTCAGTGTTTTATTTAAAAAGGTTTTGCGGAGATTAATGCTTACAAAGCCCTTGTGTACCGGCCGTTTTATATCATTTTTATGATTAAGAATAAGGTCTGTAAGGTATTGAGCGTTTATTGTCCACGAACCTTTTGTCCAGTCAATTCCTGCAAGAGCTAACAGTTGGTGTTTTTTAACGGGCGCATTAAAGACAAGCGGCACATCAAGACTGTAATCCGGATCTTGCAACTCTCTAGACGGTATAAAAGCAAACGTACTTTTAGGTTCAAAGCCCCGTCCTGCAGCCCATGCTGTTTCTAACCGGATTGTTACATCACCGACGGGGATTGCTGCATCAAAGCCGGCCATTCCGATACGGTAATACGCTTCGTGCACATAGGTATACAGATTTTGAGGTCTGAATGGATTTGATGGAGAATGGGGACTTGCAGGGTCTTGAAGAGCCTTTTTTACATACCCGTTTTTTATGTATTGAGGATTTTTATCCCAGCCGTAAAAGCCGGAAAGGGAAAAATTGGCAGCGGGTAACCGGAAAGAAAGCCTAAGAGCAGCCTCCGTGTCCGTAAACATCTTAGGCTTAACGCCTGCCGTCTTTGTGTAGCGTACCGGAATAGCCCCTGCCGTCAAACTATTCTCCGTTTCCGGCATGGCAATAGCGCATGCATCATTCTCTGCTCCCGCTTCAAAGCTGAAGCGAGGCCGTTTATTCGGCGTAAAGAACGGTATAGCGACCGCATCCACTGTAAACAGCGTGTGTAAGAAACGAAGCCGGATGCTGTCGGATGGAAGCCGCGTATCATCGCCTCTGAATGCAATACATTCCGAAGTATCTCTTGCGCCTAATACATCGGTAACCGTAAAACCATCCGCGATCCCCCATTTGATGATTTGCCGTCCGAGACTAATGTCCCAGACTTTGCCTGTGTAGCGGTAATACGCTTCGTTGAGCTGAAATCCTGTCCGCGCGGGATTACGGTAATTATATTCGGCGGAACCGGAAAGGACGGCATATGAAGCGCCTATCGATGCTTCGCCCCTTATGTGGGCAACTGAACGTGATGCTCCGTATTCTGCTCCTTTATTCCAGCGGAAGCCATGTATGGTCTCTATTTTTCCGCCTATCTTGAATACCGGAAGCCGAGCGCCGGAATCTTTTACCGCAGTATCGTCAAATCTTTGTATGTTTTGCGTATTACACGGCTGCATCAATACAAAAAGCATCAGCATCACCGGCACACGTTTTATCCCGTTCATGGGGTTCTCCTCATATTTTTATAAATCGGTAAGATCACAAAAGCTCGCCGAGCATACAGTCCGTAAATCAGAAGGGGCAATCCCAACCATCTGTCCCCGCTCCCCTGCATTCACATAGATAGTATCAAAAAGTTCTGCGGTTTCGTCAATAAATGTCGGGAATTGTTTTTTCATACCGAGCGGAGAGCAGCCGCCCCGCACATAGCCGGTTGTTTTTTGTAAAGCATCAAGTTTTAGCGGAACGGTTTTTTTGCCCGTTATGCTTTTTATCTTTTTTAAACTGATATGCGCCGGAGCGGGAACGCAGCAGACAACAATCTCATTCGCTTCGCTTATCATCACAATGGTTTTAAAAACCGCTTCCGGATCAAGCGCGAGTTTTTCCGCCGCGCTGACCGCATCAAGATGATCCTCATCCCATTGGTAAGTGACGGTGCTGTAGGGAATACCGGCCGTTTCCAAAATCCGCAGTGCATTTGTTTTTTTCATACAGTGTATACCTTTGTACATTTCCGCTATTTTTGCGTCAGACTGAATACGCCGTCCCAGTTATCCGCAGGCGGCTGCCGCATAAAAGCCTCGCTTTTACGCATATAGGTCTGTGAAGGTCCGTCATCGGGCCGTTCGGCGCAGAGCTGTTTAAACAGGGCACATGCTTGTGCCCATTGGCGCCGGTCAAATACGGTATGGGCTTCTTCAAAGCGCGCTAAAAAGTCCGTCATTGCCGCATCCACGCCGTCCTGCATTTCAACCAGTTCCCACAGCTGTACCGGTGTATTAATCCCGACAACACGGACACGGTCAAGACGGCGGGTAATAAATCCTTCCCCAAGCTCGTTTTTTGTCATATCGGAGATGAGAATCCATGTGCCATATTGTTTATTAACGCCCTCCAAGCGGGCAGCCAGGTTAACGGCATTCCCCATAATAGTGTAGTCCATCTTTCGTTCGGTACCCATATTTCCAACCACCATATCACCGGTGTTGATGCCGATACGGGTCAGAAGCGGATTCGGCGTCATCTTTTCGCGCAGGAAAAAGCTATTCAGCTCTGCTTCTTTCCGTTTCATCAGTACTGCGGCACGGCATGCAAGCCGTGCATGTTCGCGGTAATCAACCGGTGCGCCGAAAAATGAAATAATCGCATCACCTTCATATTTATCGATTGTACCGCGCTCTTCTAAAATAATATCGCTCATTCCAGACAGATAAATATTCAATAACTTTACCAGCTGCTCCGCATCCAAGGCTTCGCTGATAGTAGAAAACCCGCGCACATCGGTAAATAAGGCGGTAATCCATTTTTTTTGTCCGCCGAGTTTCAGCATTGCGGGATCATCAATAATCTCATTAATAACATCACCTGACAGGTACGTGCCGAATGCCTTACGGAGAAAATTCTTTTCACGTTCGCTTATGACAAACGAAACGAGCGCATAGGTAAGGAATGAGGCGAATAGTGCAAAAAAGGGAGCGGCAATCAAAACGTAGATACCGGTAAAACGGAAAATAAGATAGTTGATAACAAGTAAAACGATAGAAAAGGTAAAACCGGCGATAATTTGTACTATGATGCCAAATGGCCGGATAATAAGAATAATGCCGAATGCAAGAACGATTGCGAGCAGAATTGATACCCAACGCGGAGCTTGCCGTAAAAAATCACGCTGTAAGATCGTATTGGCCACCGCTGCATGGGTGCCGACATTGACATATTCGCTCTGAAAAGGATTAACGCCGATATCGGTCGTACCGGTACTTGTCCATCCGATAATGCAAAAAGCCCCTTTCAGCTTACCCCGCAAAAAGGCGTTAAGCTCTTCGTACTGCTTATAGGAGACGGACATCTGCTCATAGAGCGCTTCAAAGTCTTGCTTTATGCGGCTATACAACGCCTTATCCTCAAGCGCCGCAGCGCTTTCCGCTTCATCAAAAAGCGCTCCTATGTCCGACCGGTAATCGGCATCTAGAAAGAGCTTTACCGCATTCCAATAATTGTCTGCCGCTGTGCGCCACGCCTCTTTATCGGCCGGCAGTCCCGATTCAAGCGCTGTGCGCCGGAGCGTTTCGCTTTCAGTCCATGCCTGTATGCAGAAATCTATCGGCGCATATCCATGTTTCAAGTTCCAGCCTTGATTCGCCCGCAGCAACCGGAGCGCCGTTGCCGTCTGTTCGCCGATTTCAGCATAGTCAACCAACAGGTGAAACGGGATATGCGTAAAACTGTCTTTATATGTTTTTTTCGGCCAGCGGATAAGCATCAATCCGTCCTGATCGATGGGTATCGTTACCTGCTGTTTCAGACCGTTATAGACGGCGTCCTCAAGCGTGATATCCGTTTTATGCAGAATAATTTTAGGAGAACCTAACTTGTGAAGAACAGCCGAAAAAGCAAGCTGTAAAAAAACCGTAGAACCGATATTATCCGTAAGGCGTATCCGCCGCCGTACTCCGTCAGGGTCGATATGTACATTGGTAAAACCCGCTCCTGCCGCCATACTGCTGATTTCTTTGATAGGGATAAGTGCACTCGAACTGCCCTTTTGCAGCGGGTAGGTAAGCTGCATATAAGGATAGGTAAAACGGCTTTCGGCAATGGCGAAAAGCGGCGCAAAGTGTTCTTTCGGCAGTGCCGGCTGCATATTCAGCGTCACAAAAGACGAGCCGAATAACCGCATCGCATGACCTAAATAGCTGTCGTTTTCCAGTGCGACCTGTTCGGTGCGGCGGTAAAGCGTATCCCGTGAATGATCAATAAGATCGATCAATTCGCTGCCGTAGATGCCTGCCTCAGGAAGCGTGATTTGATTATTTGCAAGAGCGCTGAAAATATCCTGCACATTGGCACCAATCTCTTCAAACGATGCGGTAAATTCCGATTTCAGGCCTCCTTTAAGGTAGCTGAAATCCACGCTCATAGGGCTTTTGTCGATATATTCAATATCAAAAACGGCATACTCCGCTTCAGCGAGCGTTAATGTCTCAAGGCCTTTTGCGATGGTGTTGCGCGGCCATGGGTAAAGCCCGACTTTTTCAATCGATACATCATCAATATCCAAGAGTACAATAGACGGGTCTTCCATAACCTGCGGTTTAAGCGCTAAAAAGAGATCGTACATGCTGTTTTCAATATTGTTCCATAAAGGGAAAAGATAAAAAGCGGCGCTCATTAAACCGATGATGCACGGTATGATGAGTAATGATATATGCGTTTTCTTTTTCACGGCTTTACCTCTTTACTGAAATCATGGTATAGTAATCCGATAGCGTGTTTATCGATAGTACTTATATTATTCCATTTACACAAGGGAGCCTATGAAACGGTATATTTGCAGTATTGTGACTATCTTGACGGTCGCCATTTCGATATATGCACAATCAGCTGAAAAGATTGACGGTATTTTAGAAAGTGAAAAAATAACGGCCGGCCATGCTTCCTATTTGATCTTAACCGCTTTAGATGCAATTCCCGATGATGCTGATTTTGAACTTGCATTCAGTAAAATGCAGGAAAATCGATGGCTGCCCAAAGTAAAAACAGCCGATGATATTCTTTCTTTTAAAAAATACGCCTTTTTATTGATGAAAGCCTTTGACATAAAAGGAGGTATGCTGTACCGGATTCATCCGTGTCCGCGATATGCCTACCGCGATCTCCGGTATCTTTCCATCATACAGGGAAAAACGGATCCTGATATGCCGGTAAGCGGTACGGCGGCATTACAGATGATTGGACGCATAGAAACGGTAAAGGGTGCACAATGATGAAACGATGTACGGCTATCATTATTCTCGGGTACATTGCAGCGAATGCTGCTGCATTGGATTTTGGGATAAATCTTTCCAATTCAACTGCTCTGAGCGGTTTTAACGACGTTTCAACAGCGGAACAGTCCAATAATGCGGAAGCCTTTATTAAAATACCGACAGGCCGATCTTCTTCACTGTATTTTTCGGGAGACGCCCGCTTCTACGGCATCTTTCCCTGTACTCCTCAGGGTAAACCGAACATATTGCCGCTTACTCAAGTTTTTCGGGTAGGCAGAACGGAATGGGCAGGGCAAAAAGCCGTCGGCAGTGCGGGTATTCAATGGGCTATCGGCAGAACGCCCTTCTCGGACTATTCGAAAAAAATACTGTATGGTTTATTTGATGGAGCACGGGTATCATTTACCTTGCCGAAAGCAACAATCGGATTTGCGGCTGGGTACACCGGTTTAACATATAAAACGGATGCAAAAATCCGTATCGACAATAAGGATCGGAAAAGAATGATTCAGCCGAAAACAATTCTGGCACCGCCACGGCTGTTTTTTCTTTTTTCTTCCGATTTCCCATCGCTTATTCCTGCGCATGTTGCCGGATTTGAGGTGCTTTCACAATTTGATGTTTCGCCTCAGAAGGCGAAAACACATACGCAGTATCTCATTCCGTATATCCATGGCGCCGTTGGAAAACATGTCAGTTGGAAGCTATGGGGTGCACTGATGCTCGGTGAAGATGCACAGTTTTTCCACTCATGGGCTTCCGGTTTGGCGGTGCAGTATTTTAATCCCGACTGGCTTAACTTTACCCTAAAGGGAACACTGGACTGGGCATCCGGCGATGGCACCGGTCAGTATATGGAACGGACATTTATACCGATTACTGACTTAAAAATTGCTCTTATCGCTGAATCGCGGTTTCAGGATATTTTACATACATCCGTGAGCACGTATATTAAACCGCTTCAGGGACTGCACGCAGGACTGACTTATTCATTGCTGACGACTCCCGGAGTTTTTAAACGACAGCCGTATATCGGTTCCGAACTTTTGGGAAAAGTAGCGTATTGTTTTTATGATGATTTTGACATATCTTTTTTGTGCGGTATATTTGTGCCTAATCAGAACCGGCAGAGTGCACATTACGTGCGCTGGCTGACCGAACTTGCTTTTACCGTGCGGTTATAGAGGAGATACCGATGAAAAAATACAGCGGACTAGTGCTTTTGTGCCTCTTAGGAAATGCTGCGGTATGGGCAGAGCCTGTTGCAGCAACCATTAAAGAGGTTGCCGGAAAAGTTGAGTATAAACTGCCGCAGCAGGAGTGGCAACAAGCAAAAACGGGAGATACATTGATGGCCGGAACGCTGATTTCGACAGGCTTTAAAAGCACTGCAATTATTACAACCGGAACGGCAACCGTTACGGTAAAACCGATTACCCGTTTATCGATTGATGAATTGATACAGTCAAATGGTACAGCTAAAACGCAGCTTTTTTTAAAAACCGGACGGGTGAGAGCTGAAGTACACCCTGCCGCAGGGGAGAAAGCCGATTTCAGTGTGAGAAGCCCGACAGCAACGGCTTCCGTCCGCGGTACGGAATTTGAATTTGACGGTTACAGTTTGGCTGTTGAACACGGTTCCGTATTATTTAATTCCGGCATCGGTATCGCGTATACCGTTGGCGGCGGCCGGTTCAGCGCCCTAAACAGTGACGGTACAGTAGCAGCGCCTATTGCTGCCATTACCGGCTCGTTAGATTCCGCTTTCAATGATATTGAAAACCTCCGCTACAATCAAGGTTTAGATAACAGGCCGGAGCTGTTTACCCAGCAAACCGAACAGGAGATTGAAGTAACGGTCGGCTGGTAATACCCTGATAAAACTATTGACAGATACAACTTATATGACTATGGTATGGCTTTATCATGTAGTATTACTGTCGTTATCGGAGGAGTCCCATGGATGTAACTGATTACCTGAGCGAATCGGAATGGAAGAAAATTTTACAATTTTCCGAAAAGCTCGAAACCCCGTGTATTATTGTCAATCTTGAACGGATAAAGAAAAACTACCTTGAACTAAAAAAGTATTTTCCCCACGCGGATATTTATTATGCAATCAAGGCTAATCCGCATGAAGAAGTACTCAAGATGCTGATTGAGCAGGGGGCGAATTTTGATATTGCTTCCCGCTATGAGCTTGATAAAATAATGGCTCTCGGCGTTACTCCCGACCGGTTAAGTTATGGAAATACTATTAAAAAAGCGAAAGATATCGCTTACTTTTATGAAAAAGGCGTACGGCTGTTTGCAACGGATAGCAAGGAGGATTTAAAAAACCTGGCTAAACATGCACCGCAGTCGCAGGTATATGTTCGTATTTTGGTTGAGAACACCAGCAGCGCCGATTGGCCGCTGTCGCGTAAATTCGGCTGCCATCCCGACATGGCGTATGATCTTTGTATCTTAGCAAAGGAGCTTGGACTTACCCCCTATGGCATATCGTTCCATGTCGGCAGTCAGCAGCGGGATATCGGGCAATGGGATGATGCGATTGCAAAGACCAAGTATTTAATGAGCTCTCTTGAAGAAGAAGAGGATATACAATTAAAAATGATAAACATGGGAGGCGGTTTTCCCGCTTCGTATGTTACTCCGACGAATAAGCTTTCAGAATATGCCAGCGAAATTAACCGCTATCTTGATGATGATTTCGGTGCTGAACGGCCCCGCATTATCTTTGAGCCCGGCCGTTCGCTTGTAGGAGATGCCGGCGTATTGGTAACGGAGGTTATTACGGTATCGCGGAAAAACAATACCGCTTTGCACCGATGGGTATATCTTGATGCGGGGCTCTTTAACGGGTTAGTGGAAACACTGAATGAGAGCATTAAGTATCCGATTGTTACCTCTAAAGATACAACGTCCGGCAAACGCGGCGAGGTTATTTTAGCGGGACCGACATGCGACAGCATGGATATTATGTATGAAGATTATAAATATGAATTGCCCATCAGTCTGAAATCAGGCGACCGGTTGTATTTCCTCAGTACCGGAGCCTATACATCAAGCTATGCTTCGGTTGAGTTTAACGGTTTTCCCCCGCTCAAAACATATATTTTAAAATAAAACGCTCAGGTATCTTGCAAAAAATCTAATCTGTTTTTTTGCAAGATACCCTAAACCGAGTAATCAGTTTAAGATCACTCGGTATTTTTTAGCTTCTAGAACTATCCTGTTATTTTTTCCGCTCGTTATTCGGATCAAAATGGAGAACGGCATTGGAATCCGTATAGGCTGCAAAGTTCGGATTCTTTTTTAAGAATTTAATAAAGGATTCCGCATCGGGCAGATACGTATCTTCTCCGCCGCGGCTGGATGAAATTTTGCCGAGCGTTACATAGCCGTCTTTTCCGCCTGCGATGTATGCGTTGGTTCCCATCTTATAGGTTTTTGCATCGTCAACCAATTCCCAAACACCGGTTTTTCTGTTCTGAATTTCTACTTTTACCAAACGTTTGCCGTTCTTATCTTTGTACTGATTGGCCTCATAGCGGATGCCAGCGCCATACGGGAATGCTCCCGTCGAGGTTCCCTCAAGGGCAAATTCAAGCGCATCTTCAAGCATTTGCTTTGTTTCAGCGCCGGTTATATCAAGCAGAAAGAGCGTATTACCGAATGGTAAAAAAGTATACGCATCATCGAACGTAACATTTCCGGGATTTATATCGGCTCTTACCCCTCCCGAATTCTGGACGGTAAAGTCGATATTGCCTGTTCCGAGATTTCTCATTTCAGAAAGCATTGTTTCCGCAACAAAACGGGTGGCAATGGAGCCTTTCGGATTTGCGCTGTTCGGAATACGGTTCGGCGTGCCGCCGGGCATTACATCGCCGGTAATGGAACCGACTACTTCCTTACCGAGCGTTTCCTTCTCTTGCTTAAATTTTGCAAGAATAGAAGATGCTTCCTGATCTGCCTTTGCAAAGCTGACAAAAGGCATCTTTTTTAATTCGGCAATAATTTCTTCTTTTTCAGCTCCCTCCGGCCGGTATTTTTTCTTTGCCGCATCTCTGCGTTCAAACCAATTATCGTGAACAAGAACATGCGGTTTTCCTTCAATAGCGGTTACAATGCCGTTTTCATCGAACATCACTTTCAGTTCGCCGACCAGTTTTGAATACTCCCAGCCTTCAACGACATAAACCGGTTCATGTGCCGGAGACATAAATTTTGCGGGATATTCGGCGCGTACCGGCAGCCCTGCGGTTTTCATGTCCTCATTTCCAAAGAGCCAATGCGAATCGCCTGTTATGATAATATCAATCCCTGAAACTTTTTTTGCAATTTCAAAATTTTTCTCGGCGCCGCCGTGCGAAAGAAGGATGATCTTATTGATCCCCTGTTTTTTGAGCTCGTTTGCATACTTTTGAGATGTTTCAACCTCATCGGTAAAGTGAACATCTTTTCCGGGACTTGAGGAATCAACAGTTTTCCGAACCGTGTCTAAGCCGATAATGCCGACTCGCTGGCCTTCGATAGTCATAATGGCATAGGGCTTCCATAAACCATACAGAATACTGCTTTTTTCGGGATTGACGTTTGAAGAAATCACCGGGACTTTCAAAAAGTCCAAAAACTTTTTTAACCCTTCATTGCCGGCATCAAACTCATGATTACCCAACGTAAAATAATCAAATCCGCTGATATTCATCAGAGCAGCATCTGCGCTCCCTCCAAAAAGAGTAAAGTACAGCGTTCCGGTAATTGCATCGCCTGCATGAAGCGTAATGGGATTTTTTACCGACGTTTTTAACTCTTTGATTGCGTTCAGAACCTCAGGATAACCGCCGAGCATCACTTTCGTTTTTTTGCCGCCGATCATCATTTCCAGCTGAACCGGCTCCAGATGCGAGTGATGATCATTGATATGAATGACCGTCACTTCAAGCGGAGCTTTAACATCCGTTTTTGCCGCCAGCTGTACGCCTGCACAGCTGACTGCAAACAACACCACCGCGAACAGCAAAGCTGTCCATTTCCAATTTTTCATATAACCCTCCTCATCTATGCTATGTGGTTACTATTCCCGTGTATCTGTTCCGGTTGTTTTTAATTCCATAAATGCCGTGCGGCGTTCGCTTTTTGAAGGTGAATCGAGCGCTTTGCGGGAAATATCAAGGCTTGAAAAGCAATCTAAAATCATATTACGGGGATTAGCGCCTAATGCCGCCGTAAATGCCGCATACCCAATCCGCGCACCGCTTGCCTTTGTCAGCAGTAAGATTCTTCTATAAAGAAGATTATTCATATCATAGTTTTCAACGGTACTATCGCGCACTATCTGCGCAATAACGTGCCGGGCTGTTTGTGTAAGGCCGGTACTTTCAAGTGTTATAATCTTTTCGGGATTGACGGGAGTCTTTAAGGCTGCTTCTTTAAACAGTGCAATCTGATCTTTTGAACCGGTTAAGAAAAGCTGCATGGAAGGCCGGTCAGCATTGGCGAAAAGCGCAAGCCGTAAATTGTTTAGTGCTTTTTGCAGTTCTTCTTGTGAGCATCCGCTATAGCCATACATTACAATATAATTACACTGTTTAGGAATTAATTGTTTTTCGGTCTTTAATACGTCTCGGAAAATGGATTGCACCGCTTCGGCCTGATTTTTTAAAACCGCAGCCCGCTCCGGATTGTGTTTTTGAAGCGCTGCATAGGAATGCTGCGTATCTGCGCCGTTTATGCAATCTGTTAAAAAAGCCTCTTCTAACGAGACTAATCCCTTGTCTGTTGCGGCAAGGATGCTGCTTATAAAGAAAAAACATACAGCAACGATGTAATATATCTTACATTTTAGCATTGCTGCACTATAGCACAGTATTTTGAGATATGTCAAATATCGGACATCAGTTTATCGCTTTCACGTTCATGCCGCCGGACATTTTTTTAAAAGGCGCTGCTTTTTTAATTGCGGCAAGACAGGCATTGTTCAAAATTTCGTATTCGGACGGCTCAAGGATGTCTGCTTGTACAAGCCTACCATCAGGATTAATAACAATGCGCACACTTGATTGGCAACGGAGGATAGGCTATACTGAATATAGTATTTTTAGCTTTAATCGGCAGTCCATCACTTGCCGAACCTCAGGAGGTATTACCATGGATAAGCAAAAAATAGAGCGGATGCGTACCGGAAAAGGTTTTATCGCTGCGCTTGATCAGAGCGGCGGAAGCACTCCTAAGGCGTTAGCAGCCTACGGAGTCGGTAAAGAAGCCTATTCAAATGAAGAAGAAATGTTTGATATGGTACATGCAATGCGTGCCCGGATTATCACCAGTAAATCGTTCGGCAAAGAGCATGTGCTTGGCGCTATCTTGTTTGAACAAACAATGGACCGCAGCATTGAAGGCATCCCGACTGCCGATTACTTATGGGATAAGCGCGGTGTTTTGCCGTTCCTAAAAGTAGACCAAGGACTTGCCGATTTTGCCGACGGCGTTCAGCTGATGAAGCCGATGCCGGGCTTAGACGCTTTGTTAAAGCGGGCTGTCGAAAAGCATATCTTCGGAACTAAAATGCGTTCGGTTATTAAAGAAGCAAATCCTGCCGGCATCAAAAAAGTGATCGACCAGCAGTTTGAGATCGGCTTAAAGATCGCAAGCTACGGTTTAGTACCGATTATTGAGCCGGAGGTTGATATTCACAGCCCTGAAAAAGCAAAGTGCGAAGATATTCTCAAAAAAGAAATCAAAGAGCACATTGAAAAATTACCGAAAGACGTGCTCATCATGCTCAAGGTGTCAATTCCGACGCAAGCAGACCTGTATAAGGACTTTATCGGCCATCCGCAGGTTGTACGCGTTGTCGCTCTCTCAGGCGGTTACAACAGAGACGAAGCAAATGCCTTACTTGCCAAAAACCACGGAATGATTGCGAGCTTCTCCCGCGCTCTTGCGGAAGACCTGCGTGCACAGCAATCACAGGATGAGTTCGACGCAGCGCTTGCGAAAACCATCAAAGGCATCTACGAAGCCTCAATTACCTAATTGTTAATCACCACCCCCAACTCAAGAAGCGTTGGGGGTATTAAATTCTCTGCACGGATACAGCCTCCAGCAGCTCCTATACTTTAAACTTCCCGACTTCTTCCGCTAAATTCTTGATGCTCTGTTTATTCTTCTGCGTAATTTCATTAACTTCCTGTACGGCGTTGTTGATCTGCACCGCTCCTGCTGCCATTTCGTTCATGCTTTTAGTGATCACGCGAGTAAGACCGGCCAATTTTCGCATTTCTTCAGCGATACTCTCTCCATCTTTCAACATTTCTTCCGAATCAGACCGTACTTCCATCGTTACTGTGTTGATGCTTTTAATAGAATTAAGCACTTCCTTGCTGCCATGATCTTGTTCTCGCATCGATGCAGTAAGATAATTGCTCATCTCTTTCACCTGTTCTGCAAGGGTAAAAATTGTATTGAATTTTTCTTCTACGGTTTTAGAAGATGTAGAAAGTGTTTCAATTTCACTGGATAACGTTTTCAAAGTAGCGGTAATCGTTTTGCCCTGTGTTGAGGATTCCTCTGCAAGTTTGCGAATTTCATCAGCAACAACGGCAAAACCTTTGCCCGCTTCTCCTGCGTGAGCAGCCTCTATCGCAGCATTCATTGCCAATAAGTTTGTCTGGCTTGCAATATGCTGGATAACACTTGATGCTTCCATTAGCGAACCTGATTCTTCTGCAATCTTTTGTGTTATAGCATTTGAAGTAACAATTGTCGCTTTACCGTCATTTGTTGCAACGGTAAGATTACCGATTGCATCATGTGTTGTACCGAGTGTCTGTCCAATTGATGCAATATTTGCAACCATTTGCTCGACCGAAGAAGATGATGCAGCAACGCTTGCAACCTGCGTTTCGATACTTGCATTCAATTGCTTAATTGTGCTGACAATCGTCTCAATAGTTACGGCAGTTTCATTAACACTGGCAGCTTGCGTCAACACTTGCTGTTTTACCCCATCAATATTTGTGCTGATCTGGTGTACCGCACTTGCAGTCTCGGTCATATTTGAAGCGAGTTCAGTACCGATTTCTTCCATAGTATTGCTATTTTCACCGACAGACCGTATCGATGTACCAATTTTTTTAATCGTATGATTAAAGTACTGGGCAAGGTCGGTTACTTCATCATTACCGTATACGGGCAGAGAGACCGTTAAGTCCCCTTCACCCTCTGCGATATCTTGTAAAGCGGCTCGAACTGCCACAACAGGCCTCACAATAGTACGTGCAATAAAGAAGATAATTATGAGAGACACCAGTAAAATTATTAATCCGCTTCCGTACATTAAATACCGCAATGTCCATATTATTGTTAAAAATTCATCTATTGGAGCCGTGATAATAACTTTCCAATTTGCTTTTGTGAGCGGCGCAAATGCTGCAATACGCTCTTCATCTTTTAAATGATATGAACCGATACCTTTGTTATTTTCCAATGCACCCTGAATAAACTGCGCAACTGATTGCAGTGAGGCATCGGTTTTTGCATTTTCGATCATATTCACCGAATTGGTAATTAACTCATCATCTTTATGCGCAATAAATGTCCCTGCACGATCAACAACATAGCAATAACCTGTTTTTCCAATCACTATATCGTTAATGCTATTCGTAAGTATTTGCTTATTTGTTGCTACACACAACACCGCGATAACAGTATGGGCATAATCAAAAATAGGAATTCCAATTCGTATCTGCATTTTTTTAGTAGCACGGCTTAAACGAGGATCCGCAACAAAATTTTTCCCGGCTGCTGCGGCTTTAAACCAGTCGCGGTCGGCACCCGAAGCAACGGTATTCGATAAATCATAGAAGTCACCGTTTAAATCGCAAATGCCGAATGATTCAACATATCGATTCCGTAACATTCCGGCATTGATGATAGCAACTTTTTGATGCATGGATATATCGGTTCTTTGCAAATCGGGATTGGAAGCAACGCCTTCAAGGAATTGCAGTAAGGCATCCAGTCTTCTGTCGATTATTTCTGCCGTGTCTTTAGCTTTTGTATTCAAGTGCTGTTCTACATTTTCCAGAACAGCTCGTTTCCCGACTGTTACCGCAAGAACGGTAAGCAATACGTTTGTAATTAAAATAAGTATTCCAAAAATAAGAAGGAGCTTGCTACGGATTGAAAACCGCCGAACTTTATTCATTATATATCTCCCTTGTAGAGTGCACGATAGTCAGCACATCACAAGATTATTAAACTGAATTTTAAACAGCTCTAACAACTTTATTTTTCTTTATTAGAGCTGTCCAGCATATACTAAATGGGGCGATACTACTCTTTATACCATGTATTAAATTTTTCGGTATTGGTAAATTTTACGCTGTCAAAAAGCTGTTTAATGTATTCAATTCGTTTTGCCGCATCAGCTTTCTTATCACCGTACCAGACGGCACTAACATAGTTGCCGTAGGTTGCATTCGGAAGAACGATCCACTTATCTCCCCAAAAATCGGTATAGGGAGCTTGCAACGCGAGTTCAGTACGCTTTACCGGGCCTAATTCATTTTTAAAATCACCGGTAAAATCTCCGATATTATCGCCGAGATACATAATCACATCGTGATTTTTTAATACATTATTCCGGCGCTGCGTTTTATTGGAAGATTTGTCCTCAAGCTTCACTTGGATGTGATCTTTATCGGCATTGGGGAAACCGAGCCACTGTAATTGTTTAACGGTCAATTCGCCTTTATCGGGTTCGCGGTTAGTAATATAGAAAAGTTCCACGCCTTTACTGCTTGCATAATTAAAAAACTCTACCGCACCGGGGATCGCTTTACAGGCGACAGAGGCTAATGCCGCATAGTAGTGATCGTCCATCGGACCGTTATCCCATGCTTCGGGACGTTGTACCGCATCAGCTAAATACATCGTATCGCTGAGAATTGTCTCATCAAGGTCGGAAATAATTGCCAACGGTTTTGAATACTTACCCTGCGCTTGTTCTTTAAGCCGCTCGTCCAGCCGGATACGCGCAAGTTTAAAGGCCTGCATTTGCAAGGCTTTTACTTCGGCAGAAAGTTGGTAGATAATACCGTTTACATAAGATTCTTTCCGTGCATCATCAGCGATCGATGGTCCGCTGCTTCTTGTATTTTCTGAAGTAGTTGTACAGCCGATGCAGACACCTGAAAAAACACATGCTGCGAGCACAGCATATAACAATTTATACTTTGCAATCGTTTTGATCATAAAAACCTCCTCACGACTATTTATAGCCGGTTATCAATAGTATAAATATACGTTTGGCTTAGTATAACCAATTCAAAAGATTAGTCTACTATATTATGTCTAGAACGTTGGAATAAATTTAAACTGAGGAATACTTTTATTCGTGCGGAGGGTTTAATACCCCGACGCTCTGCGTCGGGGCTGTTGATTTGCAAAAGGCCTACACTTTAAACTTCCCGACTTCTTCCGCTAAATTCTCAATATTCCGCTCATTTTTTTGCGTAATTTCATTAACTTCCTGCACGGAATTATTGATTTGTACCGCACCGGATGCCATTTCATTCATACTATCGGTTGTTGTACGTGTAATCTCAGTAAGTTTTTGCATCTTCTGGACGATTTGATTCTCTCCGGTAATCATTTCGGCTGCGCCCGATCGCACGTCGCCGGTTATTTTTTCCGTTTCCTTAATGGAATCAAGGACTCTCAGCCCGTCTTCCCGCTGTTCCCTTATAACCTCCACAATCAAATCTTCTTGTTCTGAAATTTTACTAACCGACTCATATACACTGATAAATGTCTCTTCCGCTTTTCTCCCGGTTTCAGTAAGAAGTTTGATATTTTCCGTTGACTCCTGTATAACAACGCCGATCTGTTTACCTTGCATATTGGACTCTTCGGCGAGCTTACGTATTTCATCCGCAACAACGGCAAAGCCTTTTCCGGCTTCACCGGCATGGGCAGCTTCGATGGCCGCATTCATCGCTAGAAGATTTGTTTGGCTTGCAATATTTTGAATAATCTCACTTGCCTCAAGAAGTGATTCCGATTTCTCCGCGATTCTCATAACAACTTCGTTGGCCGCTCTTGCACCGTCTTTACCGATTTTTGTCTGTTTATATACCGTTTTTATAAGCTCGTTATTTTTTTCAAGCGTTTTACTGATGTGAACGGTATTCTCTGCCATGTGTGTAACCGACTGCGATGATTGCATGATATGTTCGGCCTGTACTTCGATATTTGAAACCAATCGGTCAAGCCTACCATTAATTTGATCGATTATTGCAGCGGTTTCGGTAACCTCTTCCGCTTGCATTTCAACCTTCCCTTTTACATTTTTGATAGTAGCACCGATTGCGTTAATTGCACTTGCTGTTTCAGTCATATGTACCGAGAGTTCATTCCCCGATATTTTCATTGCTTTCGTGTTTTTCTTAACGGATTGAATTGATAATCCGATTTTCTCAATTGTTTTATTGAAGTATTCTGACATTTCTGTTATTTCATCATGACCGAGAAGCGGCAGCCGAACCGTCAAATCACCTTCTCCCTCGGAAATATTTTTTAAAGCGGCTACCGTACTTCGTATCGGCAGGGTCATTTTATACGAAAGTATAAAAATAATAAGAATAACTATTAATAAAATAACCGCTGCTGCACAC
>CAJPOL010000031.1 GCA_905372265.1 uncultured Treponema sp.
ATATATGCTCGCTCTTTTGTCAAATCACCCCGATGTACGGAATGCCGATAATAGTTTTAATAGCTATTTCTCAAAAACCGAGCCATCAAATATCAATACTATTGAAAAGAGCTCAAAAGAATTGGCTGTTTTTGACCTCTTTAAAAATATTGATAAAACTCACCCTGATTATGTATGCGTTTTTATGGGAACAAAATGGGGCGGTTATACATCAACTTGTGATACTGCTTTATCAGGCGGCTACGATCCAAGAAAACGGACATGGTATGAAGCCGCTTTTAAAACGCCGGATATTCCTATTATCACGGAAGCATACCGTTCTACTGTCGGGGATACCGTTATTTGCCTCTCGCAGAGTGTACTTTCTTCTCAAAATGAACATATCGGCGCTGTCAGTATAGAAGTTACTTTAAAAACATTAAGTGAAATGTTGAACAATCTGGTAATCGGAAAAACCGGCTATATTATGATAATACAGAATGACGGTACAATATTGGCTGATCCTAAAAATACTGCTTTCAATTTCAAAAAACTGAAAGATATCCCTGATTTTGCCGATTTGGATGACTCTCATTCGGGAAGTAAGACTGTTATGGTGGATAATCAAAAATGGATGGCAGAGATATACACTATTAACGGTTTAAACTGGAAATTGATTGCTCTTATGCAAGAAGATGAAGTTTTTTCAGACTATTATCGGGTGCTGCGTTCCATTTTCGTGATAAGTATGCTGCTGTTATTCGTTTTTCTGACTATTGCTCTGACGCTTGCGCTCTATATGACAAAACCGTTAAATACGGCTGTGAAAGCGTTAAAAAATATAGCTGAAGGTGAAGGGGATTTGACTGTACGTTTACCGGTTCTCGGCAACGATGAAATTACCGATATGTCCGGATATTTCAACGAAACAATTAAAAAAATCGGTAAATCAATACAAGCTGTTGGAATGAATTGTACTACGATGAAAGCAGTTGGAGAAGAATTGGCTTCCAATATGACCGAAACCGCAAGCGCAATACACCAAATCAGCGCGAATATCGACGGCGTAAAACAGCAAGCAGTAACGCAAGCAGCAAGCGTTAGTGAAACTGCCGCGACCATCGAAGAAATTGTACGGACAATTCAACAGCTGAACACCAGTATCGAAATGCAGGCAGCAAGTGTTGCGCAATCTTCTTCCTCCGTAGAACAAATGGTGGCCAACATTGCTTCTATCGGGCAAACGCTCGGTAAAACCGATGAAGCTATCAAAAGCCTTACAACAGCGACCGGAGACGGCAAAGCAACACTCGTAACATCCAACACCGTTACGCAAAAGATAGCAGAAGAGTCAGGATCTCTTATGGAAGCAAGCAGCGTTATCCAGCATATTGCCTCGCAGACGAATCTTTTAGCGATGAATGCCGCGATCGAAGCAGCTCACGCAGGGGAAGCGGGGAAGGGCTTTGCCGTCGTTGCTGATGAAATCCGTAAGCTCGCCGAAGAATCTTCGACGCAGGGAAAGACCATCACCACCACGCTTAAAACCTTATCAGGCGAAATTGAAACGCTCTCCGCCTCTTCCAAAACAGTGGAAGAAAAATTCAATACGATTTTTGCCCTTGCCGAGCGGGTTAAAGAAATGAGCGCGCGGCTGACCGAATCGATGCGAGAGCAGGAGAACGGTAGTAAAGAAGTACTGGCCGCAATTAAGAGTATCAACACGGTAACGGTGGAGGTGCAGGCGGGTTCCGAAGAAATGCTGAAAGGCGGAGAAGGTGTCGCACAAGAAATGCGGAAGCTCGACGACCTTACCCGCGTCATCACCGACAGCATGAACGAGATGGCTTCCGGCGCGGTGCAGATTAACAACGCCGTGCAGGAAGTCAACGAGATTACGCAAAAGAACAAGCGGAGTATTGAGAATCTCACGGAGGAAGTTGGGAAATTCAAAGTATAAATAGACCGCAGGGAACGCAAAGATCACAAAGTTTTTGTAAGAGCCTGTCCGAAAAAGTGTGTAAATGGATATTCGTATATTAGCCGATTGGACCCGTTTGTCAAATAGTATGACTTGCCTGATTTACTGCCAATGCCCAATTTCTAATCGGCATTGTCCGGCGCTTACTCGCATTCAGTATCGCCAAATACATCACTTTATAAATCGAATCGTCATGCTGAAGTTCAAACTTTCAATAGCATTCGTTGTCTAAATTGCTTTGCGAATATCCTCAGGATAATTAAATAGGGGCGCCCTCTTTTCATGCTTGGGGATAATCAATGGTTCAAACGTACTGTTGCAGTCATGGGGAACTTCTAACTCGGCTGTCCTATTGTCGTCTAGAATCACTGTCTTTTTTTCAGCCATTTATACAATTCTTTTTACAGGGTCGAAGAACTGTCTACAACAGAATTAAGATGCTTTCTAAAATGGATACGCTGAGCATGGGAAAGCGGGCTTGTATTTACGGCAATGATTTTAGAGCTCATATCCTTTTTTCACGGCTAGAAGCCCTGAACTTTAAACCCATCCTTGTTGACACGTTCTTTCATCTGTATAAAAATGAACTTAGATTGCTTGCGTCTTAATATAGGGATACCATCTCTTTTCATATCCTAAAATATATCTTCGGAGTTTAAAGACATTCACTAGAGGGATGATAGATGTGTGTAGGATGGGCAATGCTGGAATCGAACCAGCGACCCCAAGCGTGTCATGCTTGTACTCTAACCAACTGAGCTAATTGCCCTTCGCTTAATTTTTATATAGTTTAAGATTGTAACGCATTTCACTATTTACGTCAAGAGGAGAAATGGGTATACTAAGACGGTACTTATGAATCTTGAAGCATTTATTTTAGGTTGCGGCGGTATGATGCCGTTGCCGTACCGGCATCTTACATCGGTGCTGCTCCGCCGCGAAGGCGATCTTTTTTTATTTGATGCAGGCGAAGGAACACAGGTTTCTTTACGCCGTTTGAATCTTCGATGGAAAAAAATCAATACTATTTTTATCAGTCATACCCATGCCGATCATGTTACCGGATTGCCCGGTATTTTGATGCTGTCCGCACAAGTTGACCGCGATGAACCGCTGTATATTATCGGGCCGCCGAAAATCAAAGAATACATTGAAACAAGCCGGCGGGTGCTCGATATGTTTATCAATTATGAAATCATTATCCGCGAGATTACCGACCCCGGCGTTATTTATAAAACGGATGAGTTTCAGGTGCGCGCTTTTTGGCTTGAACACACAAAACCCTGTCTCGGTTATGTATTTGAAGAATTTCCCCGTCCGGGCGCATTTGACCCTGAAGCTGCGCGCCGGCTTCATGTCCCATGCGGGCCGTTATGGTCGAAACTGCAAGCAGGAGAATCCGTAAAAGCATCGGACGGCAGCATCGTGGAAAGCAGTCAAGTGCTCGGCCCTCCCCGCAGCGGCCGCAAATTCAGTTTTGTAACCGATACGAAGTACTTACCGTCTATAGCCCCTGAGGTTGCCGGTTCGGATTTCTTTGTGTGCGAATCCATGTTTGAGAAGGGCATGGAACAAGACGCCGCCGAAAAAAAACATATGACGTGTACTCAAGCGGCGCTGATCGCAAAAGAAGCGGCGGTAAAAAAGATGGCGCTTATTCACTATAGTCCCCGCTATACCGACTATGAATTAAAGCAGCTCCTGAAAGATGCCCAGTCGATATTTCCGAATACCGTTTTGTCAAAAGACCGGATGATCGAGACAATTGAATATAGGGATTAATCAACATACCCCGACGCAGAGCATCGGGGTATGTTGTTCTCATAAGGTGGTTGCAGTCGGTTTTAATACCCTTTGTTACGACGCAGAGCGTCGGGGTATTAAACCCTCCGCACGAATAAGGTACCGCTAAAAGCTCGGCCTGTTTTTAGAGGGCGCCGGTAACAGGACTCTATGTTTTTCCTACTGGAATGTTTTTTTGTCAATCTTTTTTGTATGCTTTCCTTACTATTAGGAACCGGAGCAGGCGAATCGAAAGTATACTGGAGTATTCCGGCGGTGTCGGCTGCCCTTTGGTCAAAAATAATTGAAGAAAAAGCACTTTACTTCGCTATAGCATTCTGTTTCGGTATCGCTGTGTTTTTTGACGATGCGCTCGCAGCATTCGCTCCGGTGTTGATTATCGCCTCTCCCGAGCCGGTCTCCGGCAGCAGGCAGAATCACCAAAAGGCGCCGTTCAGCGTTTCTATTTTGCTTGTAAAGGGACTTTTGCTCGCCCTTACGTTTATTAGATGTAACACGCTCTTTTTTATCTTTACATTATTAATATTCTTTTACTCAATAGCAAAGGTGTATTACATTGATGCCGAAGAAACGGTGATACGGTTAAAAGATACGCTTTCAGAGAATCAGCATGAGCTGGAAAAGCGTCAGCGCCGTATTCAGACCGATGCATCAAAAAATGTAGAAATAGCCGTCCTCGCCGAGCGGAACCGCATTTCAGGGGCTTTACATAATTCTATCGGGCATACGATCAGTGCGGCTATTTTGCAGATCAATGCGCTTGGCTATATATCGACCCAAGCGGAAGTAAAAGAACAGCTTGGGATATTGCAAACTTCTTTGGAAAAAGGTATGACCGATATACGGGACTGCTTGCACAATATGCATAATGATTCTTTTGATTTACAAACAGTCTTGGAACAGCTGATTACAAATATCAGCGGACTGCGGATTATGCTTTCATGCAGGGCAGAAACGCTTCCGGCCCTGCTCAAGCACGATATTGTTTCAATCGTAAAAGAGTGCGTTTCAAATACAGTAAAGCACAGCGGCGCTTCGGAAATGGGGATCAGCATTCTCGAACAGACCGGCTTTTATTCCGTTTCCGTTTGGGATAACGGATGCGGCGCTTCAACTATGCAGCCGGTTCAGGGCATCGGCCTTTCAGTAGTGCGGGAGACGGTAGAAAGAAATGGCGGTATTATCAATATATATACCGATACAGGATTTAAAATTCATATTGTGTTTCCTAAACAACACGGAGGAACGGCGAAATGACTGTTGTGATTATTGACGATGATCCGCTCGTTATATCATCCCTCAATACTATTCTTACTGCGCAGGGAATCACTGTCAGTGCTTCAGGTTCCGATGGAGATGAAGCGGAAGAATTGTTCGCCGCATATAAGCCGGATATACTGCTGATGGATATCCGGATGCAGCGCATGAGCGGCATAGAAGCTGCTGAACGCGTATTACAGAAACATAAAAAAGCAAAAATTTTGCTTCTCACTACTTTTAATGATGAAGAATACATTACCCGCGCATTGCATTTCGGCTGCAAGGGGTATCTACTCAAACAGAATATACAAGCCTTGACGCCTGCACTCAATGCGGTAATGGCCGGAAGCATTGTCTTTGATTCCGAAACAGTAGACAAACTGCCGCAAGTCAAGCCGGAGCGCAAGCAGTTTCAAGAATTAAATGAGCGGGAGCAGGATACGCTTGAATTACTGGCGGAGGGGCTTAATAATAAAGAAATAGCGCAACGTCTATCGCTGAGCGAGGGAACAGTACGCAACTATATTTCTTCAATTTTAGAAAAGCTCCGCTTGCGCGACCGCACTCAGCTGCTCGTTTACTATTACACGCGTGCTATCATATAAAGTGCGCATTTTCTCTTATTTTGCGTTCTCAGCTGAATATCTGGGTTTTAACGGATTCCCCCTTATATTTTCCGGCGGGATATGATATGGTACTGTAATGCTGCCGAAAGTATGTCTTGTACTGACTGAAAATACAATTGAAAAAAATATCAAGCTTATTGAACGCTATCGGGACCGGATCGACGCAGCGGAATTACGCGCTGATTTTTTAACGCCGCAAGAGCTGCTGCATATCCGGAAATTTCCTTTACTCGCCGGCATACCGGTTATCCTTACCGTGCGGAGATTTCTGGATGGGGGGCTGTTCCGCGGCGGCGAGGGTTCCCGCATTATGCTCTTTGCGCAGGGACTTGCTTTTGCAGATACCGATCCGATCAAAAATTTTGCTTATCTTGACCTTGAATCCGATATGGAAGTCCCCAGTCTGGAAGAAGCGGCGCAGGCATTCAATATTACCATTATCCGTAGTTTGCACAGTATTAAGCAGCCGATTGCCGATATTGCCGCTCAAGTACAAAAAATCAGGCGAACCCAAGATGAAATCGTAAAAATTGCCTTTAGAGCGGAGTGCTTGAGCGATACAACGAATTTGTTTGATGAAGCAAAAAAGTGCAGCGGAGCGAATACGCTTATCGCAATGGGGGAATACGGCTTGCCGTCCCGTATTTTATCCCCGATGCTGCATTCGGCATTTGTCTATACAATGACTCCCGAATACATTGCCGCTCATAAACTGGAGAGAGAATACCTTGATCCGATTACGCTGCATACCCTCTACCGCTTCCGCTCACTCAATGAGCATACAAAGATATACGGGGTCGTGGGCGCCCATACCTCAAAGAGTTTAAGCCCCGCTATTCACAACTCGGGGTTTGAACGAAAGAACATCGATGCTGTCTATATCCCCATATCTTCCCCTACTATTGATCAAGCTGTTGCATTTACTAAAAGCGCAGGCTTAGCCGGTCTTTCAGTAACCCATCCTTTTAAATTCGATATTATACCGTTTCTCGATTCCCTGTACACAGAATCCAGAGGCTGCGGAGCGGTTAATACCGTTTTATGCAAGGAACATGCATGGGAAGGCTTTAATACGGATATAGACGGTGTGTCAAAGTCGCTGCAGGAATTTCTCAATACGCGAAGCCTGCGGTTTAAACGGATCGCTATCATCGGAACGGGAGGAGCAGCCCATGCAGCGGCTCATGCGGTTTACTTACTGCACGGCAAAGCCTGTATCTTCGGGCGTACCGCCGAAAAAGCGGAACAGCTTGCGCGGAAATACCGGTTTAAATGGGCTGTTCTCGACTTAGCCTCCATGCCGATCCTAAAAAAATATTCCGATGTAATGATTCAAACCACCTCAATCGGAATGCAGGAAGGCGAAGATCCTTTAGAGTTTTATAGCTTTTCAGGTACGGAACATGTCTTTGATGTTATTTACAATCCCGAAAAAACAGCATTACTACGGCGGGCGGAAAATGCAGGCTGCAAGATTTCAAACGGATATGCTATGCTGCAGTACCAAGCGCAAAAACAATTTGAACTATTTACCGGAGGAGTATATGAATAATACCGTCAGTATGGATGACAGGAAAACACTCGTTGCGCACGCCGCTATTGATACGCTAATAGCAGAAGGCGCCATTCATTCAGGCATGAAAATCGGACTGGGTACCGGCTCGACTGCATTACCGGCAGTTAAGCGCTTGGCTGAATATATAGCAAAAGGAACGTTAAAGGATATTGCTGCCGTACCGACCAGTTTTCAAACATCGATTGCCTGTGAAGAATTTAATATCCCGATTTTTTCGCTCAGCTCAGGAAGGATTAACGGCAGCTTGGAACTGACCATCGACGGAGCAGACGAAATCGACGCCAAAAAAAATTTAACGAAAGGCGGCGGAGCAGCTCTGCTCCGCGAAAAAATTATCGCTTACAATAGCGACCGTTTTATCGTTATTGCCGACGAGACAAAGTGCGTTAAAACGTTGGGGATTTCTTTTCCGCTCCCGATCGAAATAGCTCCTGAAGCACGGCTGAGTATTATGAAAAGACTTGAAATCTACGGAGTTTCGATGATTCTCAGAGACGGAGTCCGGAAAAAAGGCCCGGTCATCACCGATAACGGAAATTTCATTCTTGATATTACATGGCCGGCGCATACAAAGATCAATCCGGTCAAGCTGGAAAGCGAATTGAATGCAATTCCCGGCGTTATCGAAAACGGTTTTTTTACCCAAAAAAAACCGCGTATATTTTTAAGTACCGAATCAGGCTCTGTCACGGAACTGTAGAATCATGTATAAAAACTTTCGGTATCGCCCTATAGTCCTTTTTTGATATTACGTATATAATGAATACTATGAATGCTCGATTTTCAACTTTTGATAAATTAGTTGATACGCTTTCTACCGAAGAAGCGCAAAATATGTTGTCTCATATTTCCGACCGCATGAAGCTGTCTATGGAAATGCAGCCCAATGAAAAGAAAGAACAGTCACTGTTAGATATTGAGGAAGAGCCCGGAAGTCTCCGTATAGAAAATGAATCTTTTTTTATGAAGCTGCGATTGCGTCTGAGGGCTTTTTTTAAATCGCTGTCTATCGACACCGTATACGAGAGCGAGCTCTTGCGCCGTATCGGAAAGTATTTGCACCGTAATTACCGCCAGTACATCAATATCAAGACTAATCTGTTCACTAACGATTTTTATGAACTTCTGCGCACTTTACGGAAAACGCAGTCATTCTTTATCTCCCTGCTTGCTGCGTATGACGGCGATAAGGGCGACTTCTATTTACTCATAAGTTCATTTGCGATCCCTGAGCTTTACTCAAAATTGATGCATACAACCGACCCTTTCAGCGCAGTTCCCAATGCCGAGCCGTCAGCTGCAACGCCGCTGCGATCCGAGTTTCTTAAAGAACTTGAAGAAACGTTTGAACTTATAACCGGCGCCGAAAAGACCGGCATGTATAAATGCGCCCAAGCCATAGAATGGATTCGCCATTTTTGCAATCTGCCGCTTGATAAAGCTATATCGCGCTTTACCGTTAACTCGATTGTGGATGCAACGTGTCCCATTCAGCTTATCAGCACGGAAATGGCAGCGCTTGCTTCAGTCGTAAACGCTGCAAAGCCTATTCCCGATACGGTGCTGCAAAGCCTTTTCTTACTGTCAAAACAAGACCGGTTCGATGATAAATCGCTCAACCTCGGGAAAGAATCGACCGAATTTATCTCACAGGCCTCTCATGCATTGGAAGCCATTAAATACTTTACGGTTAATATTCCTATGAAAGCGATTGCACGGTATGCCGGTAACTCGGTCAGATGGGAGCCGAAACCGATTGAACGGGGCGAAGATTGGTTCCTGCTCTTTAAAAATGCATGGAAGAAACGCTTTAATGAGCAGTGGCACCAGTGGATAACCGAAAAAAAACGCAACACACTGTATGAGCAGATGCTTCAATTACTCAATGTAACAGCATTGCCGAATATGCCGTACCGTCCGTGGGAAGACGCATGGCTTGTTCTCAGATTAAAACGTGAATTAGCTTTCACCTTTTTATCTACATTCTTTTCAAACCTCTATACCGAAACGGTACAGCCGCTGTTAAAAATCCTTTTAATGGAAGGAAATTTTTACCGACGCGAAAATCTTACGGAATATACCAATGTCTTTACGCTGCTGGATAAACAGCAAAATAATATTGATGCTTTTATGTCTAAAATTTCTCCGGAGGGAGATATCGGTAATGCTTTTATGCAATTAAAAATAACGTCCGGAGCAGATATCAAGGCAAAGAGCAGTTTTGAAAACCTGATGAAGAAAATAGAAACGGAGGCAAAACAGATTCTTACCGCTTCGCAGAGTGCAATAAGAACGTTGACGCTGCTGCTGAACGGTTTTATAGAAGGAAACAAAAGCGACATATACGCCCCGCTTATAAACTGGGGAAACATTCAGGGAAGCAATAATGCGGAATTTAGGCGGCAGGTTGGGGACGTAAAAAAAATGCTGCAAAAAACGGATATGATCCTAACGGATGCGGAAAATCTCGTAAGCGATGATTAGCGGAACAAGCAATGATCCCGTCTTGCAGTATTTTAATCAAGAAAAAGATAGCTTGACAAAGGTATAAGCCACCCGATACACTAGGGAGGAGGAAGATATATGGCAGAATTTCTCAGTGATAAAAATTTTGATCTTTTTAAGACATTGATATATAATGAAAGCGGTATTACTTTTTCGGTAACCAACCGCTCTATTTTAGAAAGCAGATTAAAAGATCGTCTGCGCGAAACTAAGATGGAAAATGTGGACGACTACTATAAGGTGCTGACGTCCAATAAAGAAGAATTAAAAATAATGTTGGATTCAGTAACAACTAATTTAACGCGGTTTTTTAGAAATCAGCCTCATTTTGATGCTTTGAGTAACTATGTTATTCCTGAAATGGTAAAAATCAAACAAGCAGAAGGGAAAAAGCAAATCCGTATTTGGAGTGCAGGCTGTTCAACCGGTGAAGAACCGTATACCATAGCAATGGTGATGAAGCGATACCTGCCTGCCGGTTTTACCGCAGACATTCTTGCATCCGACATATCGTTTAAATCACTGGTTGTCGGTAAGCAAGGCTTTTACCCTGAAAGCCGCATAACAGGCATCCCTGACGACTACCTTGCTCAATATATGACAAAACAAGGGAACGGCTATCAAGTGAATCCCGACATCATGCAGATGATTAAGTTTGATTATCACAACTTAAAACATGATGCGAGCAGAAACAATATTGATATTCTCTTTTGCAGAAATGTAATTATTTATTTTGACGAACCTGCCCAACAAGCAGTCATCAATCGATTCTGGGATGCTATGTCGCCTCATTCATTCCTCTTTATCGGGCATTCTGAGTCCTTATTCGGTATGGATACAAAATTTGAATTTTTAAAAACGGAATGGGCATGTTTATATCAGAAAAACATTAAGTAATAGAAGCGCTTGCTCGTTGCAGGGAGAGAAGATCGGTCTTTTTAGAAATTTCAGTGATATTCACTGAAATGCGGGAGGTTTATATAACATTATGGAAGATATTAAAGTTTTAATTGTCGATGATTCGGCTCTGATGCGCAGCTTGATCGGTAAAATTGTTGACAGTACGGAAGGGTTAACTGTGGCAGAGAAAGCGATGAACGGGCGGTTCGCTTTGCAGAAATTGGAGCGTGTCAAGCCTGATATTATCGTGCTTGATCTTGAAATGCCTGAAATGAACGGCATTGAATTCCTACGCGAACGGAAAAAACTGAATATTGATATTCCGGTTATTGTGCTTTCCAGTATTGCAAAAGAAGGCGCCCGAATCACCATGGAATGTTTGGAACTCGGCGCGAGCGATTTTGTAACCAAACCCTCCGGCTCGGAATCGGCGAACCTTGCTTCTGTTGCCCATCGATTAATTGAATTTTTACAGGCCTATGGGCGGCAGTATCAAATGAAAAAAATTGCCGGTTCTACGACAAAAACGTCGTCGAATTTAACGCAACATTATTCTTCTCCCATAGGACGACCCACTGCTTCCGCTTCCACTTCGTCGCCGGCTGTTGCAGCAGCTCCGGCGGCACAGACCGGCGGCAAACCGGTGCAAATGCGGCAGCCCGGCAAAATTGAAATCATCGCAATCGGTATTTCAACCGGCGGGCCGAATGCATTACGTGAAGTATTTGCAGATTTATCGCCGGATTTGCCACAGCCCATTGTTGTCGTGCAGCACATGCCGCCGGGATTTACCTATGAGTTTGCCAATAGCTTGAATAAAATATGCCCTCTTGAGGTTAAAGAAGCACAAGAAGGCGATCTGGTGAAACCGGGCAGAATCCTTATTGCCCAAGGAGGGAAACACCTGCTTGTAGAAAAAAAGCCGCTCGGTATTATTGCACATATTTCCGATGCACCTCCGCAGAGCGGCCACCGTCCCAGTGCAGATGTGTTGTTTGCTTCCGTTGCAGAGCAGTTCCAAAACCGTGCGCTCGGAATCATCATGACCGGTATGGGCAAAGACGGTGCAGCGAGTCTTACCCGTATGTATCAGGAAGGTTCCCGTACTATCGGGCAAGATGAGGCTTCTGCAATCGTATACGGTATGCCCCGCGTTGCTTATGAAATGGGCGGCGTTATGGAACAAGTATCTCTAAACAATATGGCTTCGGTGATCAACCGGTACGCTAAGGAATTCCGCTAAAGAGCGCTATTCGGCAGCTTTCAAAATTCCGGTTAGGCAAAGCATTGTGAAAATGTACTTTTTCAGGATTATGCTTTGCAAAAAACCGTTTAAAAATATCCAAAAAGCCTTTGATGTCATATATATGATTTGGAGGCTTTTGTATGCGAAAATATATCTCTTTTGTTATGATGGCTCTGTGCATATTATCCGGCGCCGGATGCGCCGGTTTTTCGCAGCAGCCTGTGTTTACCGATATTGCAGGGAACGAAGCGCAGCCTGTTAAATTGGTAGAGCAAACGCTTACCGGACAAAATATGATACACCTCAGATTTAGCGGTACAGCGGAGCTGACCGCGGCTGATGTGTTTTTGCCGGATCGGGAGCATCAGATTGCATGCAGCATTGCAAAAATCGATGCGGAGAAAGATGAGGACTGTCTTGCCACAGTTAAGGGAAATACATACACGGAGTTTGCAGTGAGCCCGTCCGAAGCTATCAATGCGGGAGAAACATTTATGGTGCGGGGCTCGGTATCCGATTGTCAACACAGCGTGCTTGATTTTGTGCTCCCTTTTAAGGGACTGAATGCACATCCGGCGCGTCTGCGTATCACGGAGCTTCGTCCGTTTTATAGCAGTAAGCCGAAAAGCGAATTTATCGAATTTGTAGTAACAGAGGCCGGTAATTTAGCGGGGCTTGTTCTCATGAATGTCGGCGATAAAAAAAATCCGCATTATACTTTTCCTTCCGCTGAAGTTTCAAAAGGTGAGGTTATCGTATATCATTGGCGTTCGATTGAAGAAAATATTTGTGATGAGTTAAGCGCAAAAATCGTCTCAGGCGGTACGCAGGCATGTGCAGCAGCGCGCGATTTTTGGGGGCCGTATAAAAGCGTTCCTAAAAGGAGTGCAAATGCAGTTCTTTTAAAAGACAGTACATCGGACATCATTCAGGATGCAGTCTTATATTGTACAAAAAAAGAATTTGAAAAGCGTAAGAAGACAGGCGCCGGATGGGATTCTGAGCTGTTGGAGCAAACGGCTGAGGCAGCCGTTGTAAACGGTGTATGGCAAGGCGGTCAAGAATTATCCGGTGCGGTAATTGCCGATATAACAGCCTCAAAATCACTTGCCCGCAGCGGAGCTGCCTCCGTCAATAATGCTGCAGCATGGAAAGTGAGAAGCGCCAAGAAAATAACGATGGGAAAAGCGTATTAGCACACCTTTATCTTCCCTTGTTATCACTGCTCCCAATCTACTCCTCTTTGTGAGGCAGAGTAGCAGGGGAGATACAATACGTTTCTTCTTTTTCTGCGACAAGGCCCTCTTTCAATAAAGCAGCAAGAGCCTTGTCAAACAGTTCTTTATCGGCGTGGGCGTTATCGTAGAGCTGTTCATAACTTTGTACCGTCTGAGCGGTAAGGCTGCGGACTAATGCGCCGCGCACTTGCCGGACGGATCCTTCAAATTTAGACTGCTTAGTGTAATGCTTGCTTTTCCGGTTCGGATTTACCACTTTCTTTTTTAACTCGGCGCCGTAGTCCATCAGTGCATAGTACCATAAACGCGGATTTTCCTTATAGAGGGCAGCCTCAATAACCGGAAAGATATCCCTATCGCTGATATCCGTTTTATCCTTAAAAAAGAAGAAAATGAAGACAGCACGGATATTGGTTTCAATAAATACATTCGGTCTATTGTAGGCAAAAGTTGAAATAGCAGCCGCTGTATATGGGCCGATTCCTGAAAGAGTTTGCAGTACGGCAGGATCCTCAGGAACTATACCTCCGTAATCCGCTACAATGGACTTAGCGCATTGATGCAAAAAATTGGCGCGGCGGTTGTAGCCTAATCCAACCCAGCATTCGAGTACTTGTACCAGAGGGGCAGCGGCCAAATCACCGGCCGTAGGGAATACTTCAAGCCAGCGGTTGTACTTTTCCGTAACCCGTTCGGTTTGTGTTTGCTGAAGCATAAACTCCGAGACAAGGATTGCATACGGATCATCCGTTACCCGCCATGGAAAACTGCGGCCGTGTTCCTCGTAATAGCGTAATATGGTGGTTTGGAAATCGGTATATGTCGGGTTTTCCATACGGCTTTTTTAGTTAAGCGATGAGCGACCGCTTTACCAGCTCGTTCAGGATGAGCGTTACGATTGCCTCAGGAGCGTACTGTTCCGTATCGATGCACATATCGGCAATGCTGCAATCGGTATTATCTATGTTATACAATACCTTATAGCGGCGGGTGTCATCATTGTCCCGCATTGCGGTAAAGGCTTTAATGCTTTCGAGCGCTCCTCCTTCCCGCTGTAAAATACGCCGCGCCCGCGCTTCAGCTGAAGCGTACAGATAGACTTTTAGGTCTGCTTCCTTGAGCATCCAAACGGCAAGGCGGGAGCCGAGTACGCAGGAATCCCGCTGCGCTTGTTCCACTTGCCGCGCGTCTATCAGCCGGTCATATTGAAAATCGGTTTTTGCCGCCTCAATGAGCTTTTTGAGCGGCATATCAAGCTCTTTTGCAAGGTTTCTAAAGGTATAATTGATGCAGCTGATTCCGAGAGACGCGGCAAGTAAGGTCGATACCGTCGTATTGCCGCAGCCTGAAAGCCCCGAAACGGCGATGCGCAGCGTTTTCCCCGGCTGAATAAGATACTTTTTCATTCGATATTGTGCGCCTGCTCGCGGATATTTTCAAGCGCATCCTTTGCCAGAATAACAGCTTGGCCGATAGCTGCAAGCTGATTTTTGGAGCCGATTGTATTGATTTCTCTATTGATTTCTTGACACAAGAAATCAATCCGTTTCCCCGGCGCCTGATTTTCGGCGATTTCCCGTTGCAGCGCACGGATATGCGCTTTTGCCCGTATAATTTCTTCGTTGATAGTATATTTTACCAGAAGAACCGCAATTTCCTGCATAATGCGCTGCTGATCAGGTTCATGTTCCATAAGATCGGCAAATTTCTTCTTCAGCAAAGAAGTGAATATCCGCTCCATTTGCACGGCATTGTTTTCAATTTCCGTCAGAGCCTTCACAAGATTGTCAATTTTGTTCTGAATATCGGTGCACAACGCCTGTCCTTCCGTACTTCGTCCTTCATCATATTTTATAAAAAGCGTATTCAGAACCGGCAGTAAACTGCTTTGCCAGAGTTGTTCATCAAAAGTGCGGTCAAATTGCAGAACACCCTCTTGCTTCAAAAGCAGATCGAGCGTGATTTGATTTTCCATGTTGAGCGCCTGCGCAATCTCCGCCATTGCTTGATGATAAGCCTGAGCAAGGGGGATGTTCGGTAAAATATATTCTCCGCTTCGGATTTTTTTGACTCGTAGATAAAAATCGACCTTGCCGCGTATAATCCGTTGCGAAAAAAATTTGCGTAAAAAAGGATCAAGTTGATTCATCCAAGCAGGTATACTGAGATTTAAATCAAAAAAACGGGAATTATAACTTTTTAACTCACAAGAAATATCGGAATCATAAACACTGCTTTCCAAGTAGGCGTAGCCGGTCATACTTTTCATATCGTTACCGCCTTTTCCAATAATTCGGTATATACCTTTTGTCCGAGTTTCCAGTTATCGCCTGCGCCGATGGTGATAAACAAATCACCTTCATGCAGCTCATTTTTTAAAAAATCGCACGCATCCATCACTTCCTCAAAATAGCGAACCTTTTTATGCTTTTTCTTTGTTTTTTCGTATAATGTTTTGCCGTCGAGACTGCCTGTGTATTTTTCCCGTGCCGAAGCATAAATTTTATGCAGCACGACCATATCGGCGTCTGAGAATGCATCTGCGAATTCATTCAGCAAAGCGGCTGTGCGCGAATAGGTATGCGACATAAAATCGGCGACGATACGCCGTTTAGGATAAAATGCCCGCAATCCTTTTAGCGTTTTTTTGATGGCTGTCGGATGATGGCCGTAATCGTCCATAAATAAGATGCCGTTCACCTCGCCGATGATCTCACTGCGCCGTTTTGCTCCTTTAAATGAGGCAAGACCGTTTCGTATAGCGGTTAAGTCGCCAACCGTTAACTCTTTTCGTTCTTCTTTAATAAGACTGACCGCGAGTGCAATCGCTGCTGCTGCGTTGAGTACGGTGTGTTCTCCCGGAATGCCGATATGAAATTCACCTGCAAAGCCGCGTAGCGAGAATACGGATTGCCCGTCCTTTACCCCGTGTATCTTAATTGCATAATCGCCGACGGCTGTTTTTCCGTATGGAATAAAGATCAAATCGGGACGGGAACCGAAAGCAAGCTGAACGGTTTCCCGCGCGCCCGGATCATCGGCACAGTAAAAGACCTCACTGAAATGCGGAAGCCTGTCAAGGTATTGTAAAAAAGCTGTTAATATATCTTCATAGCGGGGGTAATAATCTTGATGGTCGCTTTCAACGCTTGTTAATACTATTTTTTTAGGATGAAAAAGGAGAAAATGGCGTTTATACTCGCATGTTTCCGCAACAAAATATTTTGCGCCCTTTATCATGGTGCAGCTGTTGTTAAAATTAGACACAGCGCTCCCTGCAAGAACCGCCGCTTCGAGATTGAGCTCCTGTAACAGCGTACCGATAATAGCGGTGGTAGTGGTTTTCCCATGAACCCCTGCTATTCCTACCGAATAACTCCGTTCAGAGAAAGCTCCGAGCGCTTCGGGGTAGCTGAGAACCGGTATCCCTTTTTGAAAAGCAGCACGCAGTTCTTCATTTTCTTCCGGTGTATAAGCAGGCGAATACACTGCAAGGCGGGTCTGCTCAGGAATATTGGATGCTGAAAACGGGGATGTAACGGAAATGTTTATTTTTTTTAAAAGTGCATCAGTATAAAATACATCGGCGACATCGCTGCCTGTTATACGGGCTCCCCGCGCGGAAAGCAACTCGGCAAGGGCTGCCATACCGGTTCCTTTGATACCGATCATGTGGATATGGTAGCCGGACAGATTCTCCGGTAAACGAAACTGACTCATACCGGCTATAGTAAAGGAAAATCGAGTTTTGAGCAAGAACGGCGGTATGAAGTAACAGGGTTGCCATGATACATCATCCGTCGTAAATGCTGTTCTTATTTCCTTTCTGCTATGCTCTCTTTCACTTGTTTGAGCACTATCCATATTTGCGCGCAATGCTGCGGTCTGTATATAGTCCTCTATATCACTCTTAAGCGTCGGTTGATTGTCCTTTGCAGACAGAAGATAGTCTGCTTTTTTCTCAATAATAGCCTGCACAGTGTCAATCCGGCAATTTAAAGCATCGGCTACGACCATATACCTTTCAAATTCGAGTGATTTAATAAGGTTCTGCATAGCCGGTATTTCATTTGATTTGCCTGCTGCTGTTTTTTGAGCAAGGGTCAACCCTAATTCCCCTATGTGTGCGCTGACAATATGTAAGGGACTATCATACTTTTTCATCTTCTCTGTCGAACGGATTTCCTTGCCGTCTACAGTATCTCCATCCCATGGTTATCAGCTTAGCATATGTTTTAAGCCTTAAACATCCTTTTTTCAAAAATTGATTTCCGTGATACGGAGTAGCGAAGAACAGATAGTTTTATCCTGCATTGTATGGCAGAAGATAAAATCGTCGGTAATGGTTAATGAATAAAAGTCTTTGTGTATTGTTTAATCTCTTTGTATGCTATATATGACACAAAAAGGCTTTTGGCTATTTTTTATTCGTGCGGAGGGTTAATACCCCGACGCTTGCGTCGTAATGAAGGGTATTAAAGCCGACTGCAACCAC